>JAYSTZ010000256.1:0-9852 GCA_043719365.1 Verrucomicrobiaceae bacterium
CGCTGCCACGACAAAATCGACCCGCTCGGGCTCGCAATGGAAAATTTCAACGCCGCCGGCGAATGGCGCGATCAGGAAGGGCACGGCTACAACGGCCGCATCGAGAAGAACGATCCGGTCATCGACTCCAGCGCGAAAATGCCCGACGGAACGGAGTTTGTCGGCGTCGAGGGATTGCAGGCTCAGCTACTGAAAAAGGAGGATCTCTTTTTAACGGCGCTTGCCAACCAGCTCACGACCTATGCCCTCGGACGGGAACTCGGCTTTTCTGACCGCCCCACGGTGCGCGGTTTCGTGGAGCAGATGAAGCGGGAGAAATACACGCTGAACGCGCTGATCGCAGCGATTGTGAGCTCGGAGGCGTTTCTTTCAAAATGAGCGTGAACCGTTTAGTGCCTTCATCATTTTGTAATCATCATTCTGAGTGCTCCTCTGGATCGTCTCGAAAAAGGGCTCAAAATGATGATTACAGAATGATATGTTTTGGGAATTCGTAAAGTTTCATGCCCATCTACACCGCCAGTCCGATTACCGTTTTTGATCAAGCTGCGTTTCACGCCATTGATGAGATCGTGACTGGCGTTGCGTTCGATTTGCACAACGAGTTTGGACGGTACTTGGACGAGGCGCTATACAAGACCGAGATGGCCAACCGGCTTGTCGCCGCAGGCTTAAACGTAGTCAGGGAGATGAAGATGACGGTCGCACTCGACGATTTTCAAAAAGACTATTTCGCGGATTTCCTCATCAATGGCGGTGTACTGGTAGAAGCAAAGGTGGCCGAGGCCCTGATTCCCGCACACACTGCACAGACGCTGAACTATCTTTTCATGTGCGGCATGAATCACGGGACGCTGCTCAACTTTCGGTCAGTACGGGTTGAGCACGAGTTCGTTTCGACCAAGCTGACTTTGGATGCCCGCCTAAGCGTCTCTTGGGATTTATCGAAGTGGATTCCTCTTTCTGCAAATTGCGAGTTACTACGGCAGACCATCGAGAGAGCTCTTTTGGATTGGGGGAGCTGTCTGGACCCGATTCTCTATCGTGATGTGGTTGTTCATTTCCTTGGAGGCCCGGATCAAGTTGTTCGTCAGGTAGAACTGCGTTCAACCTTTGGTCCGATCGGCACCCAAAACGTGCATCACGTCGATGAGGGCATCGCGTTTTCAGTGACCGCTTCGGTGCATCGGCCAAAAACCGTGTTGGAACATCACAAAAGGTTTCTCCGACACACATCCCTTCGTGCCATCCAATGGGTAAACTTGGATCGGCAACAAGTCACCTTGTGGACCATCAAAAAGGAGGACTCATGAATCCAAACCACATATCATTTTGTTGTCATCATTTTGAGCCATCTCACTTGTGCTACCGGTTCACGCAATCGGACGCGGGGTGGACTCAAAATGATGGCTACAAAATGATATTTAAAAACCCGTGAACTGCGGGGACCGCGAACTAAGATTATTCAAATGAACCCACTCTTCCATACGCCAATCTCCCGCCGCACCGCGCTTCGCGGGCTCGGGGTCACGCTTACGCTTCCGCTGCTGGAGGCCATGATGCCTCGTTCCGTTCACGCCGCACCGTCCACGTATAAAGCACTGCCAAAGTCCGGCACGAAGCCGACACCGCGGGCGATTTTTTGTTACGTGTCGAACGGCGTGAATATCCTCGAGTGGGTTCCGGAGGCGAAGGGTAAGGGCTACAAATTGTCGCCGACGTTGGAGACGCTGAAGGAACATCAGGAGCAGTTTACAGTGCTCACCGGACTGGGTCATCCGCGCTGCACGGGAGGGCACAGCGGCGGCGATACGTGGCTGACGGGCGCTGACTTGAAGGCGGTGCCGGGGAAGGATTATACAAACTCGGTCTCGGTCGATCAGGTCATTGCCGAGAAGATCGGGATGAAAACGCGGTTTCCGTCCATCGAGATTGGCGACCAGTCGGGAACGGGCGCGGCGCTCCACAGTCACACTCTTGCGTTTGATCGCAACGGCACACCGCTGCCCGCCGAAAACAGCCCGCAGCGTTTGTTTGAGCGGCTCTTTGTTCCAGACGACGCGGCTTCACGCGAGGCGACGTTGAAGCGTTATGCGGAGAAGCGGAGCATCCTCGACGATGTGCTCGGTGAGGCGAAATCGCTGGAGAAAAAGCTCGGTCGCGTGGACCAGAATAAACTCGGCGAATATTTGAATTCCGTGCGCGAGACGGAGTTGCGCGTGCAGCGGCAGGTTGAGTGGGTCGATGTGCCGAAACCGAAGGTCGATGCAACGGGGCTCCAGCTCAACAGCAAGCCCAACGACGGACACGATCGGCCAATGTGGCTCGATGTCATGCTTGAACTAAGCTACCTCGCGTTCGCCACCGACACGACACGCGTCATCACGTTTGAGTGGGCGCGCGAGGCCGGTGGGCTGGGCGTCGGCGGCGAGAATCACCACGAGCTTTCGCATCACGGCGGCGATCTTGGAATGCTCAAGAAACTCGCGGCGGTGGACCGCGGATATCTGGAGCGGCTGTCGCGTTTCATGACCTTCCTGAAGTCCACGGACGAAGGCGGACGCCCGATGCTCGACAATACGATGATCGTCTATGGCTCCGGAATGAACAGTGGACCGCGCGGCGAACACTCGCCGAAAAACCTCCCGCTCATCGTTGCAGGCGGAGGAGCCTACGGACTGAAGCACGGCCAGCACATCGCGTACGACCCCGACAAACATCCGCCACTCGCAAACGTCCTGCTCACCGTCGCGCAAAAGATGGGCGCGGAGACGGAGAAGTTTTCCGACGCCACCGGCGCGATGTCGGAACTCGTTTAGGCCCTGCTTTGACGACCAACTGTGAGCCGGACACTCCACATGTTAAAAGAGTTGTCCCGCTACCTCCCCGCCGAGGCTCCTGCCATTTGGATGCCGCTCGAAAAAATGTCGGACTGCGATGCAGACGAAATGGACATGCGCGCAATTGAGCAGGGGACGGGTGGAATGCACGCACGGAATCGAAATGCGTTACCTTCTCGGGGCCATCACTCAGATTGCCGCTGCTTGTAAATTCGTCCGTGATGCGGAATCCCATGCCGAGCGCTGCGCCCAAAGCGTCCACAAGGTTTCTCGCAAGGATCGCCGAATCCCCCACAGCGCCCGCACATTTCAGCCGCCCAAACCCGCCGCCTCCACAGCGCGAGCACAGATCCGTCGCCCGAAAAGCCATTCCTCCACAGAGGACGCACATTTGGTCACCCGAACAGCGCTCGCGCCCCAGAGGAAAGGCAAATCCGTCCCCCGAAAGTCGTCCCCTCCACGGAGGAAGCCCAAATCGGTCGCCCAAAACCCATTCCCTCCACGGAGGAACGCCATTTCAGCCGCCCGAAATGCCATTCCTCCATGGAGGAATGGGGTCATGGAACATGTGGAACGCCTGGTTATCAGTGAGTTACGGAAAATACGCCACCACAGGCAAAATCCGCGCGGCGGCCCGTGGAACAAGTGTCGTGGAACATCGCAGCAAAGGCCCCGATCCAATACTCACATCGCCCCTCGATAGTAGCCTGATATCGTGGGTAGAGATGGAGAGAAAATTTGGGTGTCACCCGCGCCGTTTCACGTCAAAGGCCGCTTTCCGGGTGCGGGTTTAAACGTTTTTATCAACCTGCCCCTGCCTGCTTCTTTTTTAGCGCGGAATACACGGCTAGACCTGCTTCAATAATGGGAGTGTCGCAGCGATTAAGTTGGCGAAGTCTCTCCCCGCCTCGCATTCTGGAAACTTCGAGCAACCTCGATAAGTTCGCTTTAGCGAGATCATCGTGCCTTGAGCACTATCCGGCACAAAAAAATCGCTCCCTAGTGATTGTGCAGACTTTTTGAGTATTTTTAAAACAGGCTGAACATAACGCTCATCTCCGTTCCCTTTCGGAAAAATAAAGGCTATGCTACCGACGTTTAGTCCAGGGCGTTCTTGGGTTTTATCGAATCCAACTTTTAACTCATACCACGCCCACCCTTTCCAGAAATCCGGTGGCGTTTTGTCCTTCGGTTGAACTCTCAATCGGACGCCACGAAAATCAAATTTCGGGGCATTCTTGGGGTCGCCGGCCATCACCCTGATGGTTCCGAGCATATCAGCCGGTAGAAATTGCCGACACACGTCCCATGCAGTTTGAGCCGATTGGATCTTTTCGTCTGGGTTCATATATTACAATGAAGGTTATTTCGCAGGGGTATCCAAATTTATTACAGACACTGCTGCTGCCAGTTCGCTATTTGCGTAAACCCAGAACTCGGTCACGGACGATTTGAAATATAACGAATCAGTAGACAATCCTCTTGCTTTGTACTTTGTGAATTTCTTCCGCGGAATCTCGGTCAAATTTTTTCCTGGTTGAATACTCTCCGTCCAATACTCAAGCGCACAAATATGGGCGTCGAATGCGTTCTCGCAGTGGAAACGAGCGTCGTCACCTTGAGGTAATAATGAGGTCGCGAGATCAAAATCCGGCTTTGCCTCTAAAAGAGCGTTGGAGTACTGCGCTACATTGATGCCAACAGAACATTTTGATTGGATACGCCGAACCACTGTGATGACAGCTTTCCGATTTGCTTGTAGCTCCGCGAGTCTTGCTGCGTCCGCAAGTTTTTCTTGCGATTGCTTGAGAATTTCAACTCCTTCCTCCTTTTGTTCCGAAGTTTGAGCATTTGATTCAGACTGAACCGCCTTCGCTTTGGACGCGCCTGTCTGTAAAAGTAAACGAGCGTCTTCTGACTCTTTCAGCTTTCCTTCGAGTTCACGAATTCGATCTGAGGGGTCGGATTTTTTATTACATCCAGTCAGACCCATCGCTAGAACAAATAACATCGGGCTGAGCAAATAACGAAACAGAAAACGGAACTGGCGAGTAATAAAAGCGTTCAAATTTTCGGGTTTTGCAGTCATATGGTATCGAAGCGACATTCAGTTTCTCGGTCCAAGTGCGGGCGGTCTTTGCGAATCTCGCGCTGCAACGCAACGGGGTCTTCGATGTCCCGAAAGGGATTCCCCTTTCGCAACGCCTCGAACGCTTTTTCCCGCCGCGCAATCATCTCCGGCGTCGCGACGGGGACCAAATGCTGAGGTAGCGTAACTTCCAGTCCATCCGCAGCCTCAATGGTCGCGGTGATTTTCACCCGTCGGTGCTGGAACTCCGATGGGCGTGGGAGGTGCAGGCTTCCGTCTTCACCTGCGGTCAGAACGGCGGTGATGGTGCTCATTGGTTTGCAAACATGCTGAAGATGAGCAGAGCGGTCAACTCGCACCTACGCGGACGGCGGAGTCGGCGTGGGCGTGGGCGCCGGCGTCGTGACTCCGTCCGCCGGGTCTTCGGGCGTTTCACCGGGGTTGTTTTTGAATTTGAAGCCGAGCTTTCTTAGCAGGCGGCGCTGGCCGGGGTCGGTCTCGCGGCGGGCGAAGTCGAGGGCGTCGAAGCGGATTTCGCTGACCCAAAATGTGGCGAGTGGGGCTTTATCCTGAATGGCGAGTTGGGCGGCTTGCACGACGCTGTCGGCAGGGCCTACGTCTTCGTGCTCGTCTTGCGCGGCGGTGAGGGCGGTTTGCAATTCGGCGGCGCTGGGGTTTGCCATAGCGCCATAGGTGGCGGTGGATGCGGCGTCTCCGGCGATGAGCGCGGTGGCGACTGCTTTGAGTTCCGCCCAGCTATCCATCTGCGGGGTGTCGCCATTCTCGGGCAGGCCATGGTTCACGAGCACGGCGACGTTATGCTTTTTGCGGCGGGTGCGGCGTTTGAGGACTTCGATATAGTCGCGCGCGGTTTCTTCGAGGAACGCCTTGGCTGCTTGCGATTCGCTGACTTCCCGTGAGTGAGTTCCTTTGGCCAGGGTGAGTGCGGCGACGAGCGGCTTGTAGTCGGTGATGAATGAGTTCGCTGCTGAACGGGTGGCAGATTTGAGCGGGACGAAGCGGCCGGCGGCTTGCTCAAGATTACAATATCGGATGCTTTCCCCCAAATTGAATTGGTGGTCCTCGGGTGTGTTCGGTGCGGAATAATATGGCATGGCGGGGCGATTTGATAGTGCTTCGTGGCCGGACGATCAAGCGGCAAAGCAGGACGGATTTGCAAAGCTATCCTGCTCCCCGTTTACACCAGCAGCTCCTTCACGACGCGCGCGGGCTCTACGCCGGTGAGGCGGAGGTCGAGGCCTTGGACGGGGAAGGAGAAGCGCGTGTGGTCGATGCCCATGCAGTGCAGGATGGTGGCGTTTAGCTCGTTTAGGTGAACGGGTGCCTCGACGATGTTATAAGAAAAATCATCGGTCTCGCCAAAGCTGATGCCGGGCTTGATTCCGCCGCCGGCCATCCACATGCAGAAGTTGCGCGGGTGATGGTCGCGTCCATAGTCGGTCGCGGTGAGGTTGCCTTGCGAATAGACGGTGCGGCCGAATTCGCCGCCCCACACGACGAGCGTGTCTTCGAGCAAGCCGTGTTGTTTGAGGTCGGCGATGAGCGCGCCGACTCCGCGGTCGGTGTCTGCGCTTTGTTTGCGGATGTGGGTGGGCAGCGCGCCGTGCTGGTCCCAGCCGCGGTGCATGATTTGCACGGAGCGCACGCCGCGCTCGACGAGACGCCGGGCCATGAGCGCGCTGTGGGTGAAGCTGCCGGATTTCGAAACTTCCGGGCCGTAGAGGTCGAGCACGGATTGCGGCTCGGTGCTGAGGTCCACGAGCTCGGGGACGCTGGTCTGCATGCGAAATGCCATTTCGTATTGGGCGATGCGGGTCTGGATTTCCGGGTCGCCGATTTTGTCAAAACCGCGCTGGTTCAGCTTGCCGAGCGCGTCGAGCATCGAGCGGCGTTCGCTGCTCGCGAGTCCGTCGGGGTTTTTCAAATAGAGCACGGGATCGCCGGAGCCGCGCAGCGTGACTCCCGCATGGCGCGTGGGCAGAAATCCGCTGCCCCACATACGGGAAAAGAGCGCCTGGCCGTCGCTGTCCTTCGGGTATTGCGGGGTGAGGCAGACGAACGCAGGGAGGTCGTTGCTCTCGCTGCCGAGACCGTAGCCAAGCCACGAGCCGAGGCTGGCGCGTCCGGGGATTTCCGCGCCGGTGAAAAGGAAAGTGCAGGCGGGGTCGTGGTTAATTGCGGAGGTGTGGACGGTTTTGATGAGCGCGATTTCGTCCACGATTTTCGCGGTGTGCGGGAGGAGTTCGCTCACCCAGCGCCCGCAGTTGCCGTGCTGTGCGAATTTGAACAACGAAGGCGCGACGGGGAGTTTGCTCTGCCCGCTGGTCATGCCGGTGATGCGCTGTTCGCCGCGCACGGACTTGGGCAATTCTTCGTTGAAGCGCTTTTGCAGCTCGGGCTTGTAGTCCCACAGGTCGAGCTGCGACGGCCCGCCGTTCATGTGGACGTAGATGAGCGATTTTGCTTTCGGCGCGAAATGCGGGAAGCCGGGCAGCGGTGGATGCACACGGCCAGTGGCGGCGGCGGCATTGCTGGTTGCCGCATTGCCGAGCATTTGCGCGAGCGCGATGCCGCCAAGTCGGAGCCCGGCGCTTCCGAAGAACTGGCGGCGGGTTTGCAGGAGCTGGTGTTCGATGATCGGATTCATGTCAGTTGCGGTTGATGGTTTCGTCGAGGTTCAGCACGAGGCTGGCAATGAGCGTCCATGCGGCGAATTCGGGCTCGGGGATTCCGGCCTGCGGCGTGGACTCGCCTTGCCGGATGAACTTCGCGGCTTCTGCCGGAGTGTGCTCGTAAGCGGCGAGGTGCTGCTTGTATGCGGCGGTCACAATTTCGATTTCCTCGGGCGCGGGTTTGCGTGCGAGCGCGGTGCGGTAGGCGAAGGCGATTCGTTCGGCGGGCGTAGTGCCACCTTGTGTGATGATCTTTCCGGCGAAGACGCGCGCGGCTTCGATCTGCTGGACATCGTTCATGAGTTGGAGCGCTTGCAGTGGTGTATTGCTGCGCTCGCGCATCGTGCAGGATTGTTCACGCGATGGTGCGTCGAAATTTGCCATGAATGGCGGCGGCGCGGTGCGTTTCAAAAATGTGTAAAGGCTGCGGCGATACAGCGCGTTGCCGGAATCGGCTTTGTAGTTCGCAGTGTTGCTGCGGATGTAGGCGACGGGCTCCCAGATGTTCGGCGGCTGGTAAGGGCGCACGCCGCGTCCGCCCATGGTGAGGTCGAGCAGGCCGGAGACGGCGAGCGCGTTGTCGCGCACGACTTCGGCATCGAGGCGTAGGCGCGTGCCGCGTGCATGCAAGCGGTTCTCCGGGTCGCGCGTCCAGAGCGCGGCGGGAGCGTCGGAGGACTGCCGGAACGTGGCACTGGTGACGAAAAGGCGGACGAGCTTTTTCACATCCCAACCGTTTTCACGGAGGTCCACTGCGAGCCAGTCGAGCAATTCCGGGTGGCTCGGCGGTTGTCCCTGCGAGCCGAAATCGCCGGAAGTTTTCACGAGCCCGACGCCGAAGAATTGCTGCCAGAAACGGTTCACGGTCACGCGTGCGGTGAGCGGGTGGTTGTCGGCGACGAGCCACTTCGCGAGGTCGAGGCGCGTGGGGTTTTCTTTGTTGGGCAGCGGTGGAAAAACGGCGGGCACATCGCGTGAGACCTTCTCGCCGGGCTTGTCGTAAGCGCCGCGGATCATCACGAAACTGTCGCGCGGCTTTTCCAAGTCGCGCATGATGAAACTTGCGGGAAGCGCTTTGTCGAACTCCGTGCGTTCGCTTTCGAGCTTCGTAACTTCGGCCTGGAGCGGGCCGATGATGGACTTGGTCTTTGGGCACACATTGGCGAGGAAGTAGTCGCGGAGTTGTTTTTCCTGCTCGGTAGAGCGTTTCGCGTCGGCCTTGCGCTTGAGGATTTTGTTCACTTCGGCGGGGAGTTCTTTCGTGTCTTTGCCTTCGTGCTTGTCGATCCATTGAGACAAAGAAGTGTCCGGCTCAGTCACGTCTCCCAGCGTCGTGGGGTCCACGTATTCGAGCGACTTCATCGCATCCTCCAGCCGCTTCGCCGCTGCCGTGCGAAGCCCATCCTTCTCGGCGAGCTGCTGCTTTTGCTCGGGCGATATGGTCTTCAAAGTCGGGGAGACGAGCAGCGCGTTGCCGTCCATCGCAGGGTCGGCGGAGCTGTGGAAAAACGCGTAGAGTTGGTAGAATTCTTTCTGCGCAAGCGGGTCAAATTTGTGGTCGTGGCAAACCGCGCAGCCCGCCGTCATTCCCATCCATGTCTGCACCGTCGTCGAAGTGCGGTCCACGGCGTAGCGAAAGATGAACTCCGCATCCAGCGCGCCGCCTTCGCCGGTCGTGACGTTGCAGCGATTGAAGCCCGTGGCGATGAGCTGGTCGTCCGTCGGGCTTGGCAGCAAATCACCGGCGAGTTGCTCGATCGTAAATTGGCTGAATGGCAGATTCCGATTGAACGCGCCGACCACCCAATCGCGGTAAAGCCACATCGAGCGCTCGTTATCGAGATGCATTCCGTGGGTATCGCCGTAGCGGGCGACATCGAGCCAGTGCCTCGCCATTTCCTCGCCAAACTGAGGCGAAGCCATCAGCCGGTCCACTGCCTTTTCATAAGCATCCGGCGCAGCATCCGCGAGAAACGCATCCACCACAGCGACCGACGGCGGCAGGCCCGTAAGCGCAAAGCTCACGCGGCGAATCAGCGTCGTTTTATCCGCCTCTGGCAAAGGCGCAAGTCCCTCGCGTTTCAGGCGGTCGAAAATGAACGCGTCCACTGCATTCCGGCCAGTCGCAGGTGGCAGCGCCACTTTCACCGGCACCTCAAAGGACCAGTGTTTCTGATACTTCGCGCCCTGCTCGATCCACTCGCGAATCGTCTCTTTCTCTGCGGGAGAA
>JAYSTZ010000257.1:0-4011 GCA_043719365.1 Verrucomicrobiaceae bacterium
TGGCTCGTCCGCAAAGCCGACCACGAAGAACTCCTGCAAATCGAGCGAGCCCCGCGCATCTGGCGGGAAATGACGAGCACCTTCGGCCCGTGGTTCAAACTCGTCGCGGAAGCTCCGGAAGAGACGGGATTGAATTAAAGGGCGCACGGAGAGGACGGCATTGTCGTCATTGGGTCTGTAAAGGCTGGGTGCGATTTAGGAATTCTCTGCGTCCATCGCGGCTCTGCGGTTCAAGCGGAAGCCGCTCCACGAATCGAAGACATGCAGCCCGGATGGGTGGCTGGCTACGCGACGCTCGCGTTGGCGCGGATTACTTTTCCCGGGTCGGGCCGGCTTGTTTTTCCATCAGTTTGCCCGTCTCGTTTCCTTCATTGGTGCCGTCGGCGTGGACGAAGATGTAGTCGAACAGTTCGTCGAAATTCACCTCGACCTTTGCTCCGGACTTCAGCGCTTTGATGTAAAACGGGTCGTTTTGCAGGATGCCTTCCACCTTCTTTTCGGCGGGCCATTTCATCACCTCCACCCACATCCATTCCTTGCCTTTGTCGTCTCTTTGGAAAGGAGCTTTTACCATGAGTAGCTCGCCGGGTTTCAGGCCCTTTTGAAATACGGGGCGCAGCTTTGCGAGTTTCGCGAGTGCGCGTTTCGATGCGGCTAGGATTTCCTCGTCGTGTTTGATTCCCACGACCGCATCCTTCGAGCCCCACAGCGCGGAGAGCGTCTGCTCTCGGCGTTCGTCGTCCGTCTTGCCCTCGCCGTTGGCAAAGCTGATTTCCACCAGTTCATTTTCCGGGTCGCCGCTCTGGCGCTTACCGTTCAGCAGTTCGAGCGTGGCTTCGCCGGTCGCTTTGTCGAGGAGCGAGTCTTCTTGAGTTTTGCGAAAGCCCCCGGCTTTCAGAGCGCTCAATTTGAACGTCTGTTTGCGGGCGTCTTTGATCACCGGATTTTCGGCAAATGTCTGGCAGACGAGGTTGATTAAATTGCCCGCGGACCGGCTATTGCTTGAGATCGTGCGCTCGATCACGACATCCGGCAGCGCGAACTTTTCCATGCCAAGGGTAATTGCCCGCAGATACCGTTCGGATTCGTCCGCCCGGTAGAGATGAATCGTGGTTTGCTGAGTAATTTCCGGAACTCCGTTTTCCGGCCAATCCGCAAGCCTCTTGGCTTTCCACGCATCGCGAGTGAAGCATTCGCGCGTCGCGCTGTCCCAAATGTGGGCGTCGGTCTTTTCGGCATATTGCAGCGCAAGTTCCGTGAATGCGCGACCCATGCGCCAGACATCGTCCTTTGGCGCAAATAGAATTAGGCGCGTTGCCCGGGTGGTCTTCTGCATCGCAGCGATGTCTTGGTCCGTGAGGCCGCGTCCGGAGTGTTTGAAATAGGAGGCTTCCGGAACGGGGAAGTTTTTGAGCGGTGACTTTTCTTCCTCAAATACGATGCAGGGAGGCGTGGAAAGGGCAGCCTCAATTGGCACGCCCGGGAGCAGCTTCTTCGCGAGCGCCTCAGCGGATGCGCGCGAGGCCGCCGCCGGGTCCGGCTTGTAGTAAAACACGACGCTGTAATACCCGGCCCTGTCGCGCACATCGCCTTCCTCCACGGGTTCGCCGACCTTTTGCTCGGCAGCCGGAGAAGGGCAGGGGAGCAGGAGTGATGCGGCAAAAAATGTCAGGAGATACGCGTGGAGAGATTTCATACGCCACGGGTTAATATCGTCGCCGGGCAAGGTAAATGCGGGAGTTCGGTGAGATGGCGATCGGTCACCTGCGGGTGCGTGGTGGATGTCGGTCGAGAAGCACCTCGAAAGACCGGATGATTAAGTGTTCCGGGCTATTGAGCGCGAGGGCTTGAATCGTCGCCCTCCCGACGGCAGTAACGCCAGTCAATTCTGTGTCGCGCCATTGGAAGTTTTCGTCCCATTGTTGTTCGCGCGGGTGAAAGAGCCGGACGTTTTTTCCGGTCCGTGGATCCGGAATGAGCAGTCTCGCGCCTTTGCGGAGCGAGCAATGGATGCAGGCGAGTGCGAGGTTTTCGAGAATTGTCCCGCCGCCCGCGACGACTGGCGTAATGTGGTCGATGTGAAACGTCGCCGCCTGGCCGATTTGGGAAAGCATCCAGTATTCGCAGCGCTTTTTTGCGCGTGCTTCTACGCGCCGACGGATAGAGGCCGAAACAGCCATTGAGCTACGCTTTTTTAAGTCGAACTTCTGCGCCGAGTTTGAGGATGGAAAGCGTTGTGGCCATTTGCACCAATGCTTCGGCCTCTTTTTTCTCGGTTGCTGTGAGCTTTCCTTTGCGACCTTGCTCATCAATCAGGAAATGCAGGCGGGCGTCCAACGCTTTTGGGAAGCGCAGCTTTGCCATGCGCGCAGGCATCGGTACTGTGAGTTGAACAGTCTGACTCATGCGCATGAAGCTACCGCAATCGCAGTGAAACGCGAACACAAAAAAACGCGCCCTTTTCGAGGCGCGTTTTTTGTGAGAATAGCGGCGTTTTTTAGACGTGCTTTGGCTTTACCCAGGCACCGCTCTTCGCGGACTGAAGGACGGCGTCGCAGACGTATTGGGTCTCGAGCGCGTCGCGGAATGTCGGGTGGCAGGGCTTGCCTTCGCCGACAGCGCGCACGAAGTCTGCGACTTGATGCGTGAAGGATTCTGCGTAGCCGATTTGCAGGCCGGGAACCCACCAGTTTTTCATGTAAGGCTGGTCGCCGTCGGTGACGTGGATGGAGCGCCATCCGCGAACGATTCCTTCGTCTTTGTAGTCGAAGTATTGCAGGCGGTGGAGGTCGTGGAGATCCCAGCGGATGGAGGCGTTTTCGCCGTTGATTTCGAGGGTGTAGAGCGCCTTGTGGCCGCGTGCGTAGCGGGTGCTTTCAAATAGCGCGAGCGAGCCGTTTGCGAAGTGGCCCATGAAGGTGCAGGCGTCGTCGATGGTGACTTCTTCGACTTTGCCGGTGCCGGTGTGTGTGCGCTGTTTGATGAATGTTTCGGTCATCGCGGTGACGTCGGTCATCGGGCCGTTCAGCCACAGCGCGGTGTCGATGCAGTGCGCGAGCAAATCGCCCGTCACGCCGCTGCCGGCGGCCTTCGCATCCAAGCGCCAGAGTCCCGCGCCGCCTTGCGGGAGGTCCGCGGAAATGGTCCAGTCTTGCAGGAAATTTGCGCGGTAGTGGAAGATTTTTCCGAGCTTGCCGGAGTCGATGATTTGCTTCGCGAGCGTGACGGCGGGAACGCGGCGGTAGTTGTACCAGACAGTGTTCGGGACGCCTGCGGCTTCGATCACGCGGACCATTTCCTCGCCCTGTGGTCCGTCGAGCGAGAGTGGTTTTTCGCAGAGGACCATTTTGCCTGCTTTCGCTGCGGCAATGGCGATTTCTGCGTGGCTGTCGTTGGGCGTGACGATGTCGATGGCGTCGATGTCGGCGCGGTCGATGAGTTTGCGCCAGTCGGTCTCGGTGGACTCGATGCCCCAGTTGTCCGCGTAGGCTTTGACTTTGACTGCGTCGCGGCCGCAAGCGGCTTTGAGGACGGGCTTGAGCGGGAGATCGAAGAAGTTCGCCGCGTTGTGATATGCGTTTGCGTGGGTGCGGCCCATGAAGCCGTAGCCGACGATGCCGATGTTGAGTGCTTTTTTGCTCATAGTGGTTCGTGTTTTGGTGAAAGAGGCGCGATATGGAGCATGGCGCGGCGCGGAGTGCAAGCGCGGGAGAGTTGTCAGCGTCACTTGCGTCGTATATACCACTCTGGACTCGCGGAAATCGGTAGGGACGAACGGGACGGAAAGAACAAAAGCCATGCGCGCTTTCGACGGCCCGAAATCAAAAATGTTCGTTATTCAGCAAATTTTCCTTCCATTACGTCGCGACATTCACAAAAACACCGTCGTCTTTCCTGCAACGGTCCAACAAACAAAAACCATAATGAACACTCCCCTTATGAAAAATATCGCCGCCACTATCGCCGCACTCGGTCTCCTCGCCGCTGGAGCGTCTGCCCAGACGCTCGCGA
>JAYSTZ010000258.1:0-1746 GCA_043719365.1 Verrucomicrobiaceae bacterium
AACCGGCCTCGGCGGGAGGCTCGACGCCACCAACGTCGTCACGCCGTCGGTCAGCGTGATCACGCCAATCGGCCTCGACCACACGCACTACCTCGGCACGACGATCTCCGAGATCGCCGGAGAGAAAGCGGGCATCATCAAGCCCGGCGTGCCCGTCATCAGCTCACCGCAGCGGGCCGAGGCAGAGGCTGTCATCCAATCAACTGCGGAACGTCTCGGCTGCACCGTGAGGTTTATCTCCAATCCCATCACCGAAAACTGCGAGGTCAGTCTCGAAGGAAGCCACCAGCGGATGAATGCCGCCGTCGCCTTTGCCGCAGTGGTCTCCGGCGGACTGCGCCCCGATCCACGCACCATTTTCAGTGCGCTCCGTGTCGTCGAATGGCCCGGTCGTTTCCATCGAATCGCCGAAGGGCGAATCACCCTCGACGGCGCGCACAACCCTCCCGCCGCGCAACAGCTCGCAACGACTTGGCGCGAGCTCCATGGCGAGGATAAGCCCGTGCTCATTTTGGGAGCGATGGCCGACAAAGACACGAGCGGCGTCGCGGAGGCGCTCGCGCAGATCGCATCCCGCGTCTGCTGCGTCACAGTCGGGAATCCACGCAGCGCTTCGGCGGTCGAGCTTGCCGAGATCGTGCGGCCATTTCACGCGGACGTTTCTTCGCACGCAGACCTCGCGGCAGCCCTTGCCAGCACGGGAGAAAACGAGCGCATCCTCATCGCAGGCTCGCTTTTCCTCGTCGCCGAGGCGCTCATTCACTTCGGTCTGGCCGAGCCCGACGGAAGGACGACGGTCCAGTAGCCCTTAGTTTGAAAAGAGCGGACGCAACGGCACTCCCGCCGGCCGGAACAGCGAACGCTTTGGAACCTCCACTGCTGGCGGGGCGTCCATAGCGGGTTTCTCCTCCACACGTTTTACGGCATCCGGTTTCGCCATCACGGGCTTTGCGGCGGCGCGCGGGGCAGGTTCGGATACTCGCTGAATTCGCGTCACGGCCGGCTTTCTGGGAGACTCGACGGGGGCGACCATCTTCTCGCCGGACTCGGTGTAGTCCCGCAGCGTGACAATGGTTGCGGGACGACGGAGGAAGAAGCTCACTTGCTTCTGGACGGTTTCCGATGGAAGCCAGACGGGCCGTTTCAGACGCTCATCCATGATCCACCACGGATACTTCGGCGAAGCATCATCCCGGTAGATCACCGAGGTGCGCTGGGCGGTCCCTGCGCCGTCATACTTCGAGCGGTAAGGATAATCGTAAGTCACCACTTTGTGCGGTACGCGCATCTGATGAAGCTCAGCATGGAGCCCCCCTGCATAAGCCAGAGAGCGGTTCTCGGAATCCGCGGTCACTCTCGGCGTATTCACAACACGGCTCCACGTCGGACTCTTCCGAACGACGGAACATCCAACGAGAATCACGCACGACAGAGACAGGGACAGGAATTTTGACATAAGAAGTAGGATGGAAAGCTCATAGCGTTCCAAGGGCGCTTTCACAATGATAATTCCCATGGCGTCCTGACGTTCTCCCGACCCGCAGATATCGGGGCGTGACATTTTTTTGACGCCTCACGCACCGTCGCCTGACATGTGCGACGGACTTCCCGATATTTTGGCGCGGATGAATATGCTCATAAAATCGTGCGATTTTCTAACAAAGCCCGAAGGTGCCCGTCTGACCCTATGAACGATGTCTGCCGACTCTCACAAATACCGCTGGCGCATTTGGTAAAAATCCGATG
>JAYSTZ010000259.1:0-9829 GCA_043719365.1 Verrucomicrobiaceae bacterium
GGCGGCTTTGACCTCCTCGTCGCGCGGCTCGCGCACGGCGATGGCTCCGTAGTGCGCGGTGGTGAGTTTGCCGGCGTAGTCGGTGACTCCAAAGACGAGAAACCCGAAGTTCATGAGCACCGTGATGAGGCTGAGGCAGGCCATTTCCTGTCCGCCGCCAAAGCCGCCGGCGCTGGAAAATGCGCAGGCGATTTTGCCGTCCACCTGCATCCAGTGGGGCATCATCGTCTCGTCCCAGAAGCGCTTCATTTTCCACGACATGAGGCCCATATTCGTGGGGCTGCCGACGGCGAGGCCATCGCACCAGACGACGTCTTCGGCGGTGGCTTCGTCGATGTGGCGGAGGCGCACTTCCGTATCGCCGATGGTCTGCGCGCCTTCGGCGATGAGCGCGGCCATGCTGCGGGTGTTGCCGGATGCGGAGTCGAAAAGGACGAGGATTTTGTTCATGCCGCGAGGGGTATCGGCGAATGGGGCACGACGGAATGCGGAAATGCGCGCCGTGCGCAGTGTGATCAAAAAGCGAGGGCGCGAGCGAGGGAGCGGAGATCTTACTTCTTTCTCTTGCTCATGCTCTTGCTCTGTGGAGCGGCTTTTCGAGCAAGAGCATGAGCAAGAGTAAGAAGTAAGAGGCGAACCTCTCACTGGAAGGGCTAACCAGATACCCGCCACAGGCGGGACGCCCGTGCCACGTTCGAGATTCGCGCAAACGCCTTGCCCGCGAGACTCGGGGCGGCTTTAGTGCGCACCTCATGAAACGACTCGCCGTTCTCGCATTCTCACTTTTCGCATCCATCTCGCTCTTCGCCGCGGACACGTTCCCGGTGAGCGCGCTCACTTTCACGCTGCCGGAAGGATGGAAGTCCGTCCCTCCCGCCTCGGCCATGCGCAAGGCGCAGCTCGCGGTGCCGGGGAAAGACGGCGGCAAACCGGCGGATGTCACCTTTTTCCACTTCGGCTCCGAGAGCCCGGCGGGCGGCGTGCAGGCGAATGTGCAGCGTTGGTTCGGGCAGTTCACGGCAGCAGAGGGCGCGTCGAAGACCGAGCCTCTCGACATCGGCGGTGTGAAAGTGACGATGGTCTCGACGGAAGGCACGATGAAGGGCGGACAGTTTGGCGGACCTGCGACGGACGAGCCGGCGTTTGCGCTGCTCGGCGCAATCATCGAGCACGCGGAAGGCCCTGTGTTTATCAAGATGACCGGCCCGACCGCCGTGGTGAAGGAAGCGCGTGAGAAGTTCTCGGCGATGGTCAAAGGCGCGGTGGAGAAAAAGTAGATGTCCACGGCTTTCTACGTCAGCTCATTCATCGAGATCCTGCACTTTGTCAGCGAGGATCTCATCCAGTGCGATGCCGGGACTACGATTTCCGAGCTGTTCAGCGACGAGTTCGACGACCTCGACTTCGAGCTGGCGCTCACCTGTTTCGAGGCGACGCACAAGATGGGCTTCAAGGAGGAGTTTTGGAAGATCGAGATCGAGGACTACGAAGAGAAGTCGATCGAGGAATTCCTCGAAGAGTTCCTCGACCCGAAGGAGCAGAAAGACCCGCTCTTCGTCACGAAGCGCTTCCTCTTTTACGAGAAATCCCTCTGCGAAGCGATGCGCGAGGAATACGAAGGCCCGCCACCGGAGCTGGATTAGAAAAGTAGCCCGCCAGTCCCTTCGCGGCACTACCCCACTCGCGAAGCGACAAATGAATTAAAGTGCCGCTTCGCGGGAATCAAAAAGCCGCGAAGGGACTCGCGGGCTACTTTCGCTTCGCGTTTTTTCGACCGGAGTTTAATCACAAGTCACGAGTCACAACCAACATCCAAGTTACGTTCCCGCTGGAAGTTTCGCGCGCCGCCGCATAGTCGTGCGCGATGAACAAAGCGCTCTCCACATTCATCTGGCTCATCATTGCCCTGCTCGGCGCGGGGGCGTATGCCGCCATCGCCTTCAAGCGCGGCGAGCCGCTGAATTCCGGCTACATCGTCGTCGCGGCGCTCTGCACTTACACGCTGGGCTACCGGTTTTACTCGAAATGGATCGCGGTCAAAGTGCTGATGCTCGACGACCGCCGCGCGACGCCTTGCGAGTTGCATGAAGACGGGCGCGACTTCGTAAAGACGAACAAGTGGATCGTCTTCGGGCATCACTTCGCCGCGATCTCCGGGCCGGGGCCGCTTGTGGGGCCGGTGCTTGCGGCGCAGTTTGGGTATTTGCCGGGGACGCTTTGGATTCTCATCGGCGTGGTGCTTGGCGGGGCGGTGCAGGATTTCATCATCCTTGCGGCGTCGATGCGGCGGGACGGCCGCTCCCTTGCCCAAATGCTTCGCGACGAGCTGAACTCTACGATCGGGCGAATCGGACTCGCGGCAATTCTGGCCATCATGACCATCCTGCTCGCCGTGCTCGCACTCGTAGTCGTGAAAGCGATGGGCGAAAGCTCTTGGAGTATTTTCACAGTCGGCGCGACGATTCCGATCGCGCTTTTCATGGGTGGATATCTGCGCTTTTTCCGGGTGGGGAAAGTCATGGAAGTTTCAGTAATCGGCGTCGCGCTTTTGTTACTGGCGGTTTGGGGAGGGAAGTTCGTCCACGAATCTCCGAAATGGTCCGAATTGCTGCACCTCAGCGAGACGAGCGTGGCGTGGGCAATCATAGGGTATGGCTTTCTGGCGAGCGTCCTGCCGGTCTGGCTGTTGCTCGCCCCGCGGGACTACCTGAGCACTTTTATGAAGCTCGGGACCATTCTCGCGCTCGCAGTGGGAACGTTGGTGATGCTCCCGGAAATGCACATGCCTGCGATGAGCAAATTCATCGACGGCACGGGCTTCGTCGTGCCGGGCAAGCTGTTCCCTTTTTGTTTCATCACAATCGCCTGCGGGGCGATCAGCGGATTTCACACTCTCATCGCGAGCGGCATCACTCCGAAAATCATCGCCCGAGAAAGTCATGCGAGGTCCGTGGGCTATGGTGCGATGTGCCTGGAATCGCTGGTTGCGCTCATGGCTCTGATCGCGGCGTGCACGCTGCCTCCCGGCGAATACCTGGCGATCAATAGCGCGGGAACGCCCGAAGCAACCATCGCAAAGGTGAACAGCAGTGGGTTCACGGCGCTCGTCGCGGATGGAAACGGCGGATGGAAAAACGAGCAGGTGACTGTGACGAAAGAGGAAATGGACAAACTCGCTGTGACGATGGGCGAGAAATCCCTTTTCGGCCGCACTGGCGGTGCTCCGACGTTTGCGGTCGGAATGGCGAATCTCTTCGGCAAGTTCACGGGCGGTACGGGAACGGACTTGTGGTACCACTTTGCGCTGATGTTCGAAGCGCTCTTCATTTTGACGACGCTCGACGCCGGAACCCGCGTGGGACGGTATCTACTGCAGGATGCGTTCAGCGGTATCTCGCCCCGGTTCGGCGATACGAAAAATCTCGGGGCAGGAGTTCTTGCCAGCGCTCTCATCGTCACGGCCTGGGGATTTTTTCTCGTCGTGGGAGTATCGGACCCCGATGGAGGAGTGAAGGCGCTGTGGCCTATCTTTGGAATCGCAAATCAGCTCCTCGCCAGTATCGCGCTCTGCCTGGGCACAACGATCTTGTTGAAGATGGGCATCCGCCGCAGTCGCCGGCGAATCGCGCTCGTGGCGCTGCTCCCGCTCTGCTGGCTGCTCACGGTCACGATGACCGCAGGGTTCCAAAAGATCTTCCACGAAGAAAGCGATCCAAAGAAAGCGCGGCTCGGCTTTATCCAAATGGCTCGCGAAGCATCGGAGAAACTCCCCGCCCTCGAAACGGCTCTCGCCGAGGCGAAAGACCCGGCCACGATTGCAACAGCAACCGCCGCACTAAAGAAAACCACGACCGCCCGTTTCACGAACCAGCTTGATGCAGTAGTGACGTCCATTTTCCTCGCATTCGTCGGGACCATTCTGACTCTCAGCGTGTGGGAATGGGTGCGTCTTCTCCGCGGAGACCGAAAGCCGGACCTCTGCGAGACTGAACCCGTCATGCTTTCGCTCGCTGAAGTCAGCAAACCTCCCGGCCACGCGCTCGGCGCGATCGCTTTGAGCGCGCTGCTAATCAAGGAAGTGAGCGGAGAAGCCGCCATCGAACGCGAGCGAATCGCCCAGGCCTGCGAGTGCGTAAAAGACCCCGCCAAGGCCCGGCGCAACGTCTTCCTCAGCGCGACCGAGCGGCAGTTTCAGTCACCAAATCGCTGCTGTTAATCGCGGGCTTCGTTCGCAGCTTCTGCGATGGGGAGGTGGACGTGGATGGTGGTTCCGCTACCGTATTGGCTGGTGGCGGAGACGGTGCCGCCGTGCGCTTTGACGATGTGTTTTACGATGCTGAGGCCGAGGCCGGTGCCGCCGTGTTCGCGGGAGCGGGCTTTGTCGGCGCGGTAAAAGCGCTCGAAGATGTGGACGAGGTCGGCTTGCAAGATGCCGGGGCCGCTGTCTTTTACCCATAGCTCGACCACTGCTCCGTTGCGCCGAGCACCGAGGATGATTTCACCTCCGGTCGGAGTGTATTTGAACGCGTTATCTAGGAGGTTCGTGAAGACTTGTTCGATTCGCATTCGGTCCACTGAAACGCCCGGCACATCCGGCGCGATATTCATGTGAAGATCTACTTTCTTACTGCCCGTTCGGGTGGACCAGTCGCGGACCAACTCACCGAGGAACTCGGAGATTTTGAGTGGCTGGAGATCGAAGTCTTCGCGCCGCGCTTCAAGGCGCGCAAGAGTAAGGAGATCCTCCACAAGGGCGTTGAGCCGGCGGCTGTGTTTTTGCAGGACAGAGAATGCGGTCGCCTGATCCTCGCGGGGCATTTCCGGATTGTCCTGCAACGCTTCCACCCAGCCTTGGAAAATGGCGAGTGGCGTGCGGAGCTCGTGCGAGACGTTCGCGACAAACTCGCGCCGGACATGCTCCAATCGCGTAAGTCGGGTGACGTCGCGGAACAAAACGAGCGCGCCTTTTTCGCCGGACGCATCGCGCATCGGAGCTGCGGAAACATTGATTACGATCTCTGCGCCCGAACGTATGACTGCAAGTTCGCTTTCATGGGGCTTTCCGCTTTCGAGTGCGCTGGCGACAAGGGAGTCCACTTCGGGCTCGCGGAGAACTTCCAGAGCCGGCTGGCCGAATACTTCCACCGGAAGTTCCAGAAGTTTGCGCAGTGAGGGATTGACGAGCCGGACGTTGCGGCGACTGTCGGCGACGAGCACGCCGTCCTGCATGGAGGAGAGGATGATTTGGAGGTTCGCTTCCGCAAGCGTGCGCTGTTGCCGCAAGTGAGCCTGCTGTTCCTCCGCGATGGTCAATTTCCTCGTCAGCGACATGCTCGAACTTTGTGTGGTGACGATTTTATCGAGAACGCGGTCCGCTTCGTTCCATCGCCTGCGGATGACCCGCTCGCGGAAAAACCACGCCAGGAGCGTTGCGAGCAACAGGAATCCAAAGAACCAAGCCATGTGGGCTGACGTGAAATTATACGGCGGGTTTGCGGGGCCGCTTACAGGTCGTGCATCCGATAGCCGAATCCGCGGATGGTCTCGATGCAATCGGCAGATTTGCCCAGTTTTTCGCGGAGGCGGCGGACATGGGTATCAACGGTGCGCGTGTCGATGGCGCTTTCGTAGCCCCACACGTCGTTGAGCAGAACATCGCGGCTTTGCACGCGTCCGCGTCGCTCGATGAGCGTGGAGAGGAGCTTGAACTCGGTGGCGGTGAGCTCGATTTCCTTGCCGCGGATGCTGACCTGGTGGCGGACGCGATCGACGGAGATATCGCCGAGCTTGAGGACGTCGGCGACTTCCTGCGGTGCGTTTGTGCGACGGAGGACGCTCTGCACGCGGAGCGCAAGTTCGCGCGGCGAGAACGGCTTGGTCATGTAGTCATCGGCGCCCAGCTCGAAGCCGAGGATGCGATCCACTTCGTCGGATTTTGCGGTGAGCATGATGATGGGGATGTGCTTTGTGCCGGAGTCGGATTTGAGAGCCTTGCAGACTTCGAGGCCGCTCATGCCGGGAAGCATGAGGTCGAGCACGATGAGCGCGGGCATGTGTTCCCGTGCGCTTGCAAGAGCGGACGGCCCGTCATCGGCATTGAGCGTGGAGTAGCCGGCGGATTTCAGGCTGTTGGTGACGAGAGCGAGGACATCTTCCTCGTCATCGGCGACCAGAATTTTTTTGCTTGGTGTTTTCGTCATGAAATCTGGCCCGAACGTAGGGCAGGCAAGCCACTGCGCAAGACAGAGGTTGTGACATTCGGGCAACAGGAATGCTACCGGCCCGTCACGAAAGCCGCAAGACCGTTACTGTCCAGTGAGCTTTTTTAGCGCGGCCTCGACTTCGGCTAAAAGGCGCGCGCCATCTTCGCCGATCTCACCTTTTGATTGGATCTGTTGAATCAACTGTCTGCCCTTCTCAAAGTGTTCCCGGCCCTCCGCAGGCGTGGAAAACTTTGCCGAGAGCAGCCCGAGCGTGCGTTGAATCTGTGCTTCGCGGTGGAGGTGGGCAGGGAGGCCTCCGCTCTTGCGGCTGGCGATCGCGGCGGTCAACGCGGCCAGTTTAAGAATGTCGTAGGCTTCCTCTCCGCTGCTCTTTTCGATCCGCAATTCGGCAAGTTTGAAAAGCCTCTCCCGGCGCTCAACGAGCGTGCGAAACTCGCGCGTGGCGGCTTCGGATGGCACGGTTGCTTCGGTGCCCGGCGCGGCTGCGCCAGTCTTTTCATCTGCCTGAACAGGCTTTGTCGAGACAGGCGAAACGGCGACGACCGGGCTGCCCGGCTTCCATTCGGCCTGCTCGGCGGGCGGACTGGTTCGATCGATTCCGCTCTCCGAGAGAATCAGCGCGTCGAGTGAGCGGTCTTGCTGGAGCCTCCAGAGAATGAGTCCGCCCAAAGCGCAGCAGGCTGTCAGGATAATCGCAGCGGTAATCCAGCCGATGCCGCCGGATTCTTCCGGGGTAGGTTCCTCGGGCGCGGCAATCGCTTCCTGCGAGGGCTCCATGCGGACGGTGTTTGGGCGCGAGCTGGACCGGGCAATCACGCCGAGTTCGGAGAGCTGTTCCTCCGGTACTTCAAGCATCGCCGCAAGTAATTGCGCACGCACTTCGGAGAGCGTCGCGATTCCCATTCGGGCATCCACGACGAGCGGATCTGTTCTTTCGGCCGGGGCAAAACCTTCCGGCGAGTAGCGCCATTTCAGCCATTGCGGCATCCACTCCACATCCGAAAGAGCAGCAGGCTCGGCGGTGGGCGAACCTGGTTCACCCTTCACCACGAGCGCGACGATCCGTTCCTCGCCGCCCGCCGCGCGGAACACCCGCATTTGTTCTTGAATCAATTCCGCCCGCCCCGATTCCGGCGAGACGACGACAATGAGGTGCTGGGCCGTGCGAAGCGTGGCAGCATAGTTCTCCAGTTGCACAGGGTCGGCAGGGTCCGGCGAAATCGACAGGCGGTCGGGGTACGGCAGGCCGTGCCGGCTCGGACGGCGAATCAGCGTTCGTGGCACCCGCAACCCGTCGAATTCCCGGAACAGCCAGTCGCACCAAAACGCATCCTCGAAAGTGAAGCTGACTGCTGCCCACGAGGGAGCCTCATCCATTGCGGATGGCGAGAACTCGGATTCAGGCGTACGCGGGAGTGACAACTGCATTGGTAATTACCAGAATTGAAAAGCAGTAACGGGGCCATTCCGCCTCCCGAAAGTCACAACCGTGCAGGGTGTGATTAAAAGTGGAATGGCGCGAGCTACTTTCTCCGCGCTATCGCGCGATGGTAGTAGGACAGCCTTCTAGGCTGTCGGAGTGGGATGGGCTTCCAGCCTGTCCAGTTTCCCCCTCATCCCTTCGCAAAGGCCGCCGCAAAGGCTGCTGCTTGTCGCTCTGGACGGGCTGGAAGCCCCATCCCACCCCGACAGGCAGGATTACTACAAGCAGCATTCCACATTTAATCACACCCAACCGTGCATTCTGCGCAACTCCGCACTTGCCAGAGTCCGCGCCGGGGGCATAGTGCGCGCCCTTTTCCCGGCTCGAAACGGTGCCAGGGATTCATTTAAAACGAATAACACTCTCTACTACTGATATGGCCAACGCCAACGACCTTCGCAAAGGAATGTGCATCCGCTACAACAGCAACCCGGCAATCGTGCTGGAAGTCATGCACCGCACACCGGGCAACCTCCGCGCATTTGTCCAGGTAATCATCCGCTACATCGGCACTGGGAAAAGCGCGGATGTGCGCTTTGGCAGCACCGACAAAGTGGACCTCGTGGAAGTGGAGCGCACAAAGCTGGACTTCAGTTACAAAGATCACACGGGCTACCAGTTCATGGATCCTGATACGTTCGAGACCATCACGTTCGACGAGTCATTCGTGGGTGATGTGAAGGACTACCTCTCCGAAAATCAGCGTGTGGAAATCCTCTACGTCGAAGGCAAAGCCGCCAGCATCGAGCTGCCGACCACCGTCACCCTGACCGTCACCGAGTCGCCCGAAGGCGTCCGCGGAGACAGCGCGAACAACGTGCAAAAGATGGCCGTCCTCGAAACGGGCAAGGCCATCCAAGTGCCGCTCTTTATCAAGGAAGGCGAAAAGATCAAAGTGAGCACGACAGACGGCGGCTACCTCGGCCGGGCGTAGTATCACACGAGCGATCACGAATTTGTCCGCCCGCCGGTGCCACGCGCACGGCGGGCGGTTTCGTTGTACCCTATAAACCGCAGTGGATAACCGCAAAAGAACGCAAAGAACACAAAGGATGTGATTTGCAAGGATCGGCGCACTCAGCGCCTTGATGAATAGATGCCAAGCCGTGTCGGCGCATCAATCCGCTTCTTTTGTGTTCTTTGCATTCTTTCGCGGTTAAACCAACTGCGTTTTTTGGGTTTACCGGGGCTGCGGAACTCGGCGAACTTTGTAGTCCGGTTTCGTTTGGAAATCGAATTAGGGTTTGCCCGAGTCGGGTCGCGCTTTTTCCACGAGCTTGCCGCGGCCTAGTTCAAGCAGTTTCCGCTCGGCCCGTGTGAGGCTTTCGATGCCGGAACGTGTGATTTTGTCCAGTACCGGGTCCACTTCGAGCGCCACGAAATCGGCCGCATTCATTCGATTTAACCGGGATTCACGCTGCCGGCGTTCAAATACCATGCGCTGTACCCAGAGTGGATTGCCGAAGCCGAGCTGCTTTGCCCACGCCCATCCCAAGAGGCAGCCGAGGAGGATTCCTGCGGGGCTGACAAACGTCAGGGTATCGGTGAACAAACAGACTGCGGCCATTGCGACGACAGCCAGAGCGTAGAATTTTGCGCGGAAGCGAAGGGGTATCACGAAGAAAACGTTTAAGCGCTGCTCGAGTTCCGGCATGATCGTGGAGTATGCGGCGAGCACCGCAGCAGCCGGGGCTGAAAAGCCGACGCCGCCGATGTCTTCGCCGTGGTGTGCGCGAAATACGGCCCACGAGACAAGCCCGCCGCCGACCCATGCGACCATGCTCATCGCGAGAAAGTGCCTGCGCCCGATGATGGGCTCCACTTCCCGGCCGGCGGCGTAGATGACTGTAAAATTAAACAGAAAATGAACCCAGTCGGAGTGAACCACTGCGTAAGAGAACCACTTCCAGTAGTAGCCCCGCGCAGAAAGATCGCCGTCGATTTGAAACGCCCTCAGTAAATTCGTTCCTTCACGCGCGTCCCAAAACAAATCAACGATCCACAGCGCGGCCTGCACCCCTGCCCATCCGAGAAGAATAGAAAGAAGCAGCACGACGGCAGATGGTCGTCCTGGAGTCCAAACTCGTGGAAAAGCTGATGTATCTCGGCGAGGGGTTCGCAT
>JAYSTZ010000260.1:0-9821 GCA_043719365.1 Verrucomicrobiaceae bacterium
GATGATGCCGATCACACGGTTGCACAAATATGGGGTATTTACCCCAATACGCTCCGGGTAGGGGAAGGTGTCTATTTTTTGGTCGCCTTGAAGAGCGGACGAGCGGGGACGTGGTCGTCGTCATACTTCTTCGTGGAAGGCCAAATCAAGCGCCAGGGCTGGCGTTTCACTGTGTCGCTCGCATCGCCGAGATTTTTTCCCACTGTGGAAAATTGCTCTCCAAGGCGTTTGATTTCGCGATCCATATTCTCCGACACGCGGCGGATATTTTGCAGTGCGCGCTCGATGTCTTTGTTGGTCGATAGCTTGCCTGTGAACTTCTCTGCGTGCGACATGGCCTTCGAGAGATCGCCATCCGGCCCCGTAATGTCCGCGATGTGGCCGAGCGCAATATCAAATTTACCGTTGTCACCGGTCATCTTCTCGATGTTTTGCAGCGAGCGACGGAGCGAGCCGTCCGGGCCGCTGAGTTGATTGAGGTGGACTCCGAACTGCTTGAACTCCTCCATCATAGAAGGAAGTACGGCACCTTCGTTTGTGAGCTTCGTGAGATTGTCTGCGGTCTTCTGGAGACTGTCGAGAGTGGCTCCGGCTTTAATCAACGCCGGATCGATTTTCTCCAACACAGCGGGCACGGCATCCGCAAGGCCGGGCTGTCGTTCACCGATGAAATGGGTTCCGTCGGGAGCGAGTCCGCTGTCTTCTTCGCCGGACGTGAAATCGATGACGGGTTTTCCGAGCAGGCTGGGTTGCGCGATCTGGGCCTTCACACGCACGAAGATTTGCGCCGCCTTGCTGACCTGCACCTCCACGAGGGTTTCCATCTTCGGCGTAGGCCGCTCCTTCAATGGCACCGGAGAAAAGAGCTTCCGCACCTGCCCGATTTTCCGACCCGCGAGGAGGACCGGTGCTCCGGGCTCGAGCCCCGCCGCATTGTCGAAATAGATTCGGAAGGATTTCTGCGCCACGAACACGCCGGGAGACCCGAGGTAAAGCAGCAGGGCTACGAGCCCGGAGAGCGTAAGCACGACAAGGATCCCGGTTCGGATTTCGTTGCGAAGAATGTTCATGTGTTTGCTGCGCCTTCGTTGATTGGACCTTTTGTGTCGCCGGAGATGAATTGCGCGACGACCGGGTCGGTTGAGTTCTTGAAGTTCTCTGGAGTATCGCACGCGATAATCTTCCCCTGAAAGAGCATGGCCATGTGCGTGGCGATTTTGAATGCGCTGTCCATTTCGTGGGTGACAATGATCGATGTCGCCCCGATTTCATCGCTCAGCGAAATCATGAGTTCGTTGATGACGGAGCTCGTCACGGGATCCAGGCCCGCGCTTGGCTCGTCGTAAAGAATGAGTTGCGGGTCCATGATGATTCCGCGTGCAAGGCCGATCCGTTTGCGCATTCCGCCGCTGAGTTCGCCAGGCATCTTGTCGCGTGCGTCCGTCATGCCGACCATCGCGAGCTTTTCATCGACCGCTTTATCAATCTCCGCGCGCGTTTTGCGAGTGAGCTCTTCGAGAGGCAGCGCGAGGTTGTCGCGCACGCTCAACGAGCTGATGAGTGCGCTGTATTGATAGACCATTCCCATTCGCTGCCGCATTTGGTTCAGTCTGCGACGGCTCAGGCGGGTGATGTCCCGGTCCTTGAACAAGACTGCGCCGCCGGTGGGCTTTAGGATCCCAAGAATGAGGCGCAGCATCGTGCTCTTTCCACCACCGGACTGGCCAAGGATGACCATGCGTCCCCGCTCGGGAATAGCGAGATTGACGCCGGAAAGAATCTCTTTGTCACCGAACGCGAGGTGAACATCCTTCAACTCCACGATGACTTTTTCCGCATCGCTCATTTGTCAAAAAGTGCGACGAGCACAATGTTGCAGAGCGTGTCGAAGCCGATGACGGTTGTGATTGAAGTGACCACGCTCGACGTCGTCGCATCGCCCACTCCGGCTGCGCCACCACGCACCGACAGGCCTTTGTAGCAAGACACCAGGCCGATGATCAGACCGAAGAGAAAGCTTTTCACCGTTCCCGCGATGATGTCGCGTATCAGAATGTTCTCCAGGGCGATGTCGAAGAAGCTGCGAAAAGGAATATCGAACGCCCATCTGGAAATCAGTGCAGCGCCACTCATCGCAGTGACGTCCGAGATGACCACAAGGCATGGCAGAAGCAGAAATACAGCGAGGACGCGCGGGCTGACGAGGAATCGCAGCGGGCCGATTCCCATTGCCTCGATGGCCTCCACTTCCTCGGAGACGGTCATCGTTCCCAGCTCGGCAGTGTAGGCCGCTCCGATTCGTGCGGCGACCATGATTCCGGTCATCAGCGGGCCGAGCTCCCGAGTGAATGCGATACCTACGAGGGCCGGCACGAGTCGCTCCTGCCCAAAGGTCTGGAGCTGGTACCCGGTGAGCAGGGCCATCGTTAGACCGATAAAGAACGAGACGAGCGACACCAGCGGAATCGACCCGACGCCAGTACGTTCCGTCTGCTCAAAGAAGATCGACAGACGGAAAGGAAAACGACCACGCACGACGAGATCTCCCATTTCCTCCACGGTGTGAATGAGCAGCCATACGATGCTGCTCATGTGCTGGAGCATTGATCGAATAGCTGGCCAAGGACTGAGCATTGCCCTGACTATCGTATCTCGCCGCGTTGCTGGATGCGTCCGCCGTTTTTATTTCCTCTTCCCGCGGTTTCCAATGGTCCGACTTCGCCTCTCTCGTGGTTATCTCCATTTCCCCTTGAGGGAGAGCCTCACACACTCTTAAGGCTGAACGGAACTTCGAGTTCTCGCGTTCAACAGTTCCGTGCATGTGCTAGCCACCTCTCGCATCGGCGCTGACAAAGTAAATTGCACGCTCGCTTTCGCCCGCGGGGACAAATCCGTGGTGCCTGTAGAAGCGGATCGCCGGGCTGCCCTTCAAGACGCCGACGAACACCGGGCGCCCCGCAGCCTCTTCGAGCAACAGGCGCAAAACTGCCGAGCCGACTCCGCGGGACTGGAACGGCGGAAGAATATAGAAGTGCTCCAAATGAAATCCGTTTTCCGCAGGACGGAACGTGTAGAAGCCCGCGCGTTTTCCCTCAATGATGATGAACCAACTGTGCTCCGGGTAGAACGAATTCAGGAGTCGCTCGCGGGCGAGCTCGGGTGTGTCCGAGAGCGTCGCGAGACGAACGGCGACGAGCTCTTCAAAATCATCTGTCGAAACGGAAGAGAATGCAAACATGGCGTGACCAAAGCCCTCGGAGGCCTTCGGCGCAAGACTGCAACGAGAGTGCTTGGCGTCGGGGAGATTTTCCGCATAGAACACCGGTCACATGATTTCAATCCGCGGCCTCTCAAAGCATTTTGGTGATCTCCGGGCCGTCGAGGGGCTGGACTTGGAAGTAAGCCAGGGCGAGTTTTTCGCGTTCCTCGGGCCCAACGGGGCAGGGAAGACGACCACCATCAAAATGCTCGCAGGTCTCTTGAAGCCGACAGGTGGCAGTGCCTTTGTAGGGGGATTCGATATCCAAAAGGAGCCGGAGAAAGCCAAGGCCCAGCTCGCTTATGTACCGGATTTTCCATTCACCTACGACAAGCTGACGTGCATCGAGTTCATGAATTTTGTCGGCGACATCTTTGGCATTCCGGTGCCGGACATCGAGTCGCGGACCGATGCGCTCTTTGAGAAACTCCACCTGCACGACTACCGTCACGAGCTCACCGAGAACCTTTCACACGGCACCCGGCAGCGACTTGTCATCTCCAGTGCACTGCTCCACGAGCCCAGCGTGCTCGTCATCGACGAACCAATGGTGGGCCTTGATCCAATGCACGCCCGCATCGTGAAGGACGAGTTCCGGGCGCGCGCTTCTGCGGGGATGACCATTTTTCTCAGCACCCATCAGCTCGCCGTAGCGGAGGAATTGGCCGACCGCATCGGCATCATCCACCAAGGCCGGCTCATAGGCCTCGGCACCGTCGCGGAGCTCCGCGCGACCAGCAAGGATAAGGGCGCGCTCGAAAGCATCTTCCTATCGCTCGTGGATGCGGAGGAATCCGCGCACGAGCGGGTGAAGTAAATTTGGTGACCGCAGGCGGAATGTCCGGTTATCCCTCTGTCTTGCGTGGTTTCGCAGCGCGGGCGGCAAGTTCGGGGTCCCAGTCTGGATCATCCCACCATGGCTTCTCGCTCAGAATATAGACGCCGATGGTGTCGAGGGTGATGACGGGATTCGCAAGGATGTCGTTCACCAAGCCTGCGATGGTTTCCTCCAGCTTCGCCTCGGCAGCGGCCTGCTTGGCCGAGTCGATGCCCGCTTGCGCACGTGCGGCGAGCCGGGCTCGGAGCATGGCGAAATGGTCGGTCGCCTGCTTCGAAGCTTTTTCTTTTGCTGCGGCAAGGTCGGTGCCTTTTCGCACGGCAACGAGTGCGCGCTTTCCGGCTGTGTGGCAGGCCTTACGCCATTCTTCTTCGCCGAATTTCTCGCGGAGATGCTCGGCGCGTTCCTTACCCATGTTGCGATCCGCTTTGAAATGATACGGCTTTTTGCAGGGCTCAATGACTTTGGTCGGCGGGTCGTTGCCGACATCGTCGCACCAGAATTCCACGCTCTGCTCCGGGAACCAGCCACGCACCAGCCGCAGCAAACCGCCTCGCCGGACGCTGTCCCACTCGACTTCCGCGAGCGCTTTTTCGACCGCCTTCAAATCGACCGACACACGGACGAAATTGCGGAAGATGAGCTTCGGCGTCTTCACGCCTGGAACACCGCGCCACATGGCCCACGCGCGTCCGCGATCGTCCCACGCGAGCAAGTCGCGGCATCCATCCACTGCCGGATGTCCTGGCCGCAGGAAGTCGAGAGTGAGGTCTTCGATAACCACGCTGCGATGCACGGAAAACTTCGTCGCGAACATTGATGCAAGCGACTCCAGCTTGTCGGCAGGGATAAGCGGATTGCTGTCGCGCTTCATACGGAACATGAACGAATTCGTATCTTCGTCCCAACGCTCTTCGAGCCCCAGATTGCGCTGGAGATAACCGCTGAACGCCGTACCGAAACTCTCCGCTGCTTCATCCGCCGCTTCGAGGTCGAGCGTCAATTGCGACTGCGGACTAAGGCTGTGCATTCCGTCGATAACATCCTGCTCCTCAATGCTGGAGCGCTCCTTAATCACAGCTTCGGCGAGCGAAGGAATCGCGTCGAGCAAAGCCTGAGGCCCGCCCGCAAACACCGCTTCGCGCAGGCGCGGAAGCTCGGTATCCACAAGATGCTGGAGGTCCGAAATACTCGCGCGATAAAGGCCAAAGCCTTCCGCGAGTACGAGCCGCCAAGTCTCATCGAGCGCGATAGCGTCGTCTTCCCCCGTCGTGAAAACCACACAGGGAATGTGCCCGACACGGTCGATGCGGTCGAGACGCCCGAGGCGCTGCTCCAGCCGCATCGGTGCCCACGGGAGATCGTGAAAGAACACCGCTTTTGCAAACTGAAGATTGAATCCCTCCTCGCCCGTCGCATCGGTGATGAGCACGCGAGCCAGCGGGTCTCCCGCAAAATCCGAAAACAATTCCCCCACCTGCGAACGCGCAGCCGAGGTGCTCGCGAGCTTCACGCCTTCGCTGCCGAAGAGCGGCACGAGACGTTTGCCGAGGTCCGAGCACAGCCGCGCTGTGGGACAAAAGATGACATATTTCCCATCCTTGCCATCCTTCTGCGCGCGACGGCGTAGCGACTCGGCGATGAGGTCCAGACGTGCCTCGCCCATTTGCCACGCGGCTTTGTCGTCCACGAGCGCGGTGAGCAGCTTCACTTCATCTTTCGGGGCCTTCGTCGATTTCGCGACTTCCTTCACCAAATCAACGAGCCGCTCCGGCTCGGCGGCGATGGCTTCCGAGAGCCGGACATATTCCGCTGCGGCGACGGCGCGCAGTTTGTCGCCCGGCTCGATTCGCTCACTCGCGGCCTCGCGCCAAGTATCGAGCGCGGCCCACAGATTGCCGTGCGGCTCTTCATCGAGCTCGATTTCCACAGTCTCCTGCACGTCGCGGATGAATCGCTTTTGCGAACCCGAGAGCCAGCGGCGACGCGTGCGCAACATGCGACGATGGATACGATACGTCTCGCTGATGTGCAGATGGAGTTCGTGCTGCACCGCCTTGGCATCCGTGCCCTCCTGGGTGAGTGATGCAACAAGATCCTTCACCCGCTCATCCTCCGGCAAAAGCGCCGATAGTTTTCCGGCATGAAGCTTTACCAGCGCCGGCACCGTTGCGCTCCGCAATGCGAGGAACGCGCGGCCCAACTCCACGCGTTTCTGCGTTCGCTCTTTAAAAGCGGCGAGCTTGTCCGAGTTGTAGTTCTCGGGATCGAGCAATTCGAGCAACGCCAGCAAGTCCGCGTCATGATGCAGCACCGGCGTCGCCGATAGCAGCAGCAAGTGCTTCGCCGCGTGCGCGAGCTTCAGGGCACCACGGGTGATGGGCGATTCGACGACACCCTGCCGGGCGACCACGCGATGCGCCTCGTCGATCACCAGCACATCCCAGTCTTCGCCGAGCAGCTCCTTGTCCTTTTCCATCGCGGAATGAGGAAACAGCTCCACGTCATCCAGCCCGAAGCGCGAATCGAGCTCCTCGCGCCATTGCCGCGTCAGCGCATCCGGCGCGACGACGGCGATTCGCGCATCCGGCGCATCCAGCCGGATTTGCCGCAAAATCATGCCAGCCTCGATTGTCTTCCCCAGCCCCACTTCATCGGCGAGCAAGTAGCGAATGACGGGATCATGCAGAACCCGATCCGCAACTTCAGCCTGATGCTGGAGCACCTCGACTTTCGACGACAGCAATCCCGGCAGCCCGTGTGCGAGCTGGTTTTGCTTCATGAGTGCAGCGAGCAAATCCGAGCGCTGCTGGAAAAAGAACGGCGTTTCCTGAGCAAGTTCCGCCAGCACCGTCGATGGATCATCACCGGTGAGATATGAGCGCACGCTGAACTCCGTCTCCTGCATCTCCGGCAGCTCTTTACCGCCGGGGAAATGGACGAGATACGACCGCACCGGGCCGCTCGTTTGCTTCGTCGCCATTACACGCCCAAAGCGCACAACACCGTCCGCTTTATGAAATACGCGCGTCTGATTCGGGAGTTGTCCGTGGACGAGTTGCTCGATCGGCACTTCGACTTCCACGAAGTTCACGGTGTCCGTGCAAAACCGCAGTTTCGCTTTGGTCGCAGACAACTCGCGCACCTCGCCGTAGCCCGCACCATTCCGCCCGCGAATCGCTACTTTGATTCCAACGGTCGGCTTCGATTTCACGGCGGGCTTTGCCGGAGAGATTCCTACAAATGCATCGAGCTCTGCGGCAGTGATCCCGGAGTCTTTCTTCGTGCCTTTTTTCGCGGCGGTTTTTTTCGCAGCCGGGATTTTGGCAGCAGGTTTCTTTTCGGGTGTTTCTTCGGCAGGAGTTTTTTTTGCGCGTGGCATCAGGTTTTTTGGCTATGGAGAGTCGGGCTCCGGGTCTTCGTCTTCGGGTGTCTCTTCGATGGATTCCTTCATTTTTCGGGATAAAAACGGGCGGAGAAATCCATAAAGCAAATACGTGATGAAAATCACAGCGGGCATCCAGTGGTAAAAGGTCGCCGTGAGCATGATGACTACCACGATCGCGAGCAGCTTCGGCATGCTGCGCGTGGTGCGCCAGTTGATATTTTTGAAGCTCGGATACGTGAACGAGCTGAACATCATCCACGATAGGAACAGGAGCAACGGCGGCAGAATCCATTTCATCACCCAATGTTCCACCTGATCATTCGTGAGATTCATAATGAACAGCGTCACGCTCGCGATAAGACCGGCGGCTGCGGGAATCGGGATGCCTTTGAAATCACTGCTCGCGCTTTTGATATTGGACGCGGCGATGCAATTAAAACGGGCAAGCCGCATCGCACCGCAGACAAGGTAGATGCTCGCTACGATCCAGCCGATCCGCTCGTACTCGCGCAACAACACGCGACTGACGAGCAATGCCGGAGCCACGCCAAAACTCACCACATCCGCCAGTGAATCGAACTCTCGCCCGAACGGCGAATCCGTCCCGCCGAGCCGGGCCAGTCGCCCATCGAGAAGATCGAAAATGCATGCAGCAAGGATGCACCAGATGGCTGTCTTGAAATGAACCTCGCCGGCATTCAGCGCCGCTACGCCCGCCACTCCGGCGGCTTTGACTTCGAGCGCGCCCTGCAGGATTTTGAGCGTTGCGAGGAATCCACTCACGAGATTCCCCGCCGTCATCAAATTCGGCAGGAGGTAAATTTTTGGCGAGCCGTCTTCTTTCACAGCAGAACAGCGGAAGCCGCCGGGATGTAGTCGATGTTGTCCTGCAACCGTGCGAGAATACTGGAACCTCCCTCGACCTGATCGCCGAGCGAAACGAGGATCTCGGCATTCAGTGGCAGATAGATGTCAGTACGAGACCCAAAGCGAATCATGCCAAAGCGATGCCCCTTTTCCACCGCGTCGCCCTCGCGACTCCACGGCACGATGCGTCGCGCAATCGCACCGGTGATTTGTCGAACGACGAGCGTGGCCTTCTTGCCCGCGATGGCCCAGGTCAGCGCTTCGTTGCGCTGATGGCAGTAAGGATGCCGCGCATCGAGGTAGTCGCCGGGGTGATGCTTGCGATACGTGATGCGACCGGCGATCGGTGCGCGATTTACGTGTACGGAGAACACATTCAAAAAGATGCTCACCCGACGCGACGGGCCTTTGATGAACTCCGTCTCCTCGACGACCTCGATGGCATCGATCACGCCATCCGCCGCAGCGACGACGATGTCTTCACCCGGAGCGATGCGACGATCCGGATCGCGAAAGAAGTTCGCGCAGAACATGAACACCAGCGTGCAAAGCACCGCTGGGATCGCCCACACCCACCAGTCTGCGGACAACCACCAAAAGAACACACCACCGAGGAGCGAGGGCACAAGAAAGTGTCGGCCTTCATATAAAGTCTGAAATCGCATTGGCCGCGCATCCTCGCTTTGCGCGGCGACGCGTCAAGCACTCCCCCGCCTCGCGCTGCAATTTTTTCCTGGCAAACCAACGCACCCCCGCATGAGGGCTCGAAACGTTTCCATGCAAAACTCGTCTTCGGAAAGTCGAGCGACGCCGCAGCCCGTGTTATCTCTTTAAATGTGCGAACTATCAACGTGGCCAACACCTATTTCGGGGTTTTACCGACCGGTTCCCAGTGATTTCACTGAACGGTATTTGCTGGACGAGGCGATGAGGAATCGCCTTTACTCTCTGCTTCCGACGCAATCCAACCGCTTTCCAGCCAGACCAACTCCACTCTCGGCATCCCCATGTTTGCATGCCCCGACGGCCCGCGCTTCGACAGCCGCCGCAACGGACTCAGCGCAACGGATTCGGGAAGCGGAAAAAGCGAGCGGTTATTTTGCCTTGGTCTGCCGGTCGGCGGCATTCAAGGCGCGGCCAGCGACGTAGCTCGACATTCCAATGTCGAGACAACCCGCGCCGAGTGCTGGATCGATTTCACGGTCGGTAACGACAATACTCGACTCCGGAAAGTCGAGCTAGTGTGCCCGGCATGGGCTTGAACTAATGAACATGAAATGATGACATCGGAGCTGATGAGAGCAACCGTAGCTGAACCGCAAGGCGGCCACCGTGAGGGCGTGGCTGAAAGAGCCGTAACGAAGCGGAGACAGCCTGCCCATTTTCTCCCCGACAATAGCAGGCAAAGGCAGGCAACGGGCGACGAGCGTGCTAGCAAACGCGAAGTCCAAAGCTCATCAAGACGTTGC
>JAYSTZ010000027.1:0-2145 GCA_043719365.1 Verrucomicrobiaceae bacterium
TGTGACGAACACCATCAGCCCGCCCGGACGCACTTGCTGAAGCCCTTTTGCAAAGAAGTAATCGTGAACGAGAAAGTTCCGCTCGTTGAACTCCGGATCATGCAACTTGTAGTCGCCAAACGGCACATTCGAGATCGCCAAATCAAACGAACCAGCCACCAGTCGGGCCGACTCAAACCCACCCGCACGAACATCGGCGTCGGGATACAAATGCCGAGCGATAGACGCTGTGAGCGGGTCCAATTCAATACCCGTGAGCCGCGACCGTGATGCGTTCGCTTCTGGCATCAGTCCAAAGAAATGTCCCACACCCAGCGCAGGCTCCAGCACACGCCCACCCGCAAACCCAAACCGCTCCACTGCAGCGAAAATCCCCGCAATCACCGGAGGTGAAGTGTAGTGAGCATTCAGTGTTGTCGCACGCGCCAATTCGTATTCCTCCGGCGATAGCAGCCGCTTCAACTCCTCGCGCTCCGCCTGCCACTCCGCTGGCCCCGTTTCCGCGAACACCTGCGGTATCCCTCCCCAGCCCACATACCGAACCAGCACGTGCCTTTCCTCCTCCGTGGCCCCGCGCCCCTCCGCATCCAGCCGATGCACCAGCTCAATCGCCGCAAAGTTGTCCCGCGCCTTCTGCTTCAACGAACCACTACCCAGCCCATCAGCCGCGCCAATGCGATAGTTGCGAAGGTTCAGCCGTTCCGGTTCTCTGAAGGTAGGAGAATATACTTCTCCCTCACCAACTCCCACGCCGCTGCCTGCGCCTGCCCCGGCGTCATCGCCTGCTCCCGCTCCTCCTTCCGCGTGAGCAGTTCCATTTCCTCCAGAGTCGTCTCCTGTGCTTCCCAAAGCGCCTCCGTCAGTCGCCCCTCCGCCTCCAGTCGAGCCACCATCCCCGGCAGAAACTCCCGCCAGTGCCGCTCCGCCATCAGCCCGTATTGGGTCAAGTAGTATTGTTCCGTTGTTTGCATAGTTGTTGGTAAAATCAAATAGACTGAGTTGTCCTCCGTCTGCGCCATCCACCTTCCCGTTGCGTTTAATCATGGCGGTTTAGTGCGAGTGCGAAACGATTTTCTCTTTTGGGGCAGCAAGGTCTTCACTCAATTCCGCCGCAAGTCTATCTCGAACCCGACACGCGACCGCCGCGATACTCACCATATCGCGGCTATCGCTTGGGTATCTAAGGAAGTACTCCAAAACACGTGCCTCGACCGCCGGGTCTGCCATCGCGCCTATTCCCGTCCATAACGCCTGCACGAGTGCAGCGCAGGCGCTTTCACCCTTCACGGTGTCCGTTGTTCGTTGAATCATAGTTTCGTGCGTTCCGCGGTTTGAGCGCGCCCTGTTAACCCCGCCACCATTCGCACAGGCGCCCGTCCGGCTCGATGGGTGGAAGCACTTTCCGGCGGTGGCCGCGTTCGCAGTGGATGACTACGGCGCTGTGCTTGGGCAGGGAGCGGAGGATGTGGGGTTTCAGTTTGTGTTCCTCAACCTCGCTGTAGTTGCGCGACATCTTGCCGCCGGAGTAGCCCCACGACTTTTTGATGACGCGCTTTTTTTCCGAGGAAGTCGGCGCTCTCGACTGCGCCTTCCTCGTCGGCGGCGCGGAAGATGAGGCGGTTGCGGAGGTTGAGGGTGAAGACGCGGGCCTTTTCGCGGCCCAGCGGCGGGACGAACGATGTGGAGGATTGCGCGGCGGCGACGACGGTGGCTTGCGCCTCGCGGATGACGTCGATGCAGTTGTAATCGCTCATTCCTTCTTCGCTGGCGGAGACGAATCGCTGCGCTTCATCGGCCCAGAGGATGAGCAGATTGTCGTCGCGGCGGGCGCGTGCGGGTTTGTCGAAACGCCGCAGTGCGTGCGTGTAAAAGAGCATCTTCAGAAACGTGTTCACGTAGCGTCGCTCGACTTGGAACTTTTGTGGCATGGCTACGCAGATAATCTTGCCGTGGTCGATGTCCGCAAAATTGAACGTGTTCGCGCCGGGGCAAAACACTTGCGCGATGTCGGGCGTGATGAAGGGCTGCAAGTAGTTCGCGATGGTTTCGCGCACACCGCCGAGTTGCTCGGGTGGTTGGGAAAGGTAGCGGTTGCGGAAGTGGGCGACGAGTTCGCGATGGCGTGGTATTGGTGCGGCGGCGTTG
>JAYSTZ010000261.1:0-4001 GCA_043719365.1 Verrucomicrobiaceae bacterium
AAGGGACAGGCCATTCTTCAAACGCATGGCTTGGTGAAGACATACGGCGGACGCAACGTTGTAAACGGCGTGGACATCAATTGTCACCGCGGAGAGATCGTCGGTCTCCTGGGCCCGAATGGCGCTGGAAAAACGACCAGCTTTTACATGATGGTCGGCCTTGTTCGTCCCAATGCAGGGAGCGTGTTTTTCAATGAACGCGATGTGACGGACCTCGCGATGTACAAGCGTGCACGCATGGGCATGGGCTATCTCCCTCAGGAAGAGAGCATCTTCCGGAAGCTCACGGTGGAGCAGAACATCATGGCTATCCTGGAGACCACCGAGTTAAACAAGTCGCAGCGCAAAGCGCGATGCGATGAGTTGCTGGAGCAATTCGGAATCACCCACGTCCGCAAGCAGATCGCACTCACACTTTCCGGCGGCGAAAAACGCCGTCTGACCATCGCTCGCTCGCTGGTAACAAACCCCAGCCTGCTGATGCTCGACGAACCCTTCAGCGGCGTGGACCCGCTCGCCGTGCAGGATGTGCAGGCCATCGTGAGCAACCTCCGCAATACGGGTCTTGGTATTCTCATCACCGACCACAACGTCCGCGAAACCCTCAGCATCGTGGACCGCGCATATCTCATCTTTGAAGGCCGCGTGCTCATGCAGGGCACGAAGGAACACCTGATCGCAAGTCCGGAAGCCCGCCGCCTTTACCTCGGCGAGAATTTCTCAATGTAAACAATTTCACCCCGGAACAAAAAAACACAAAACAGGAGAAACACAAAATAACACCATGCAAACTGCTAACGTAAACGTGCCAATCCGCATCACAGGGCGCCACATGAGCATCACTGATGCAATCCGTGACTATGCCCAGAGTAAAGTCGAGCACATCCACCTCGATTATCCGCGGATCATCGAAGTCCATGTCATCCTTGACGTCTCGAAGCACCGGCACCTAGCCGAAATCGTGCTCCACTGTGCAAATCACATCACCATCGAAGCCGACCACGAGTGCGACGATATGTATGCCGCGATCGACGGGGTGATTTCAAAAATCACGCGACAGATGCGCAAGTACAAAACCAAGATGCTCCGGACCCACCGTCCGCGCCGCACCGAGCCTCAGCACTTTGACGAGCATGTCCTCCATGTGGATGAGGCTTTCGAGGAACACGCCGAGTCCGAGCCAACGCATGTCCACACCGAGCAGACGGTCGTGAAACAACTCTTCGTCGATGAGGCGGTGCTCCAGCTTGAAATGGCAGCAAACAAGCAGTTCGTGGTGTTTTTGAATGCGAAAACTAACAAGCTGAACATCGTGCAGCGCCGGCGCGACGGAGCGTATGGGCTGATCGAGTTGACGATTCCCGATAAGGAATAAACCGCAGACTCATAATAATTCGATTCGACGAGCGCCGTGATTGACCGCGAAAGCGAGCCAATCACGGCGCTTCTCTTTGAAGACAAACGGAGTAGGAAGATTCCAAGAAGCGCTGGAAAAGACATCGTCCCACCCTCCAAAAAACAGAAGGGCAAATATGAGCTTCATCCGCGAAGCAACTTCGCGTTCTTCCAGTCCTTCGTAGTCACCTCCCGGCAGCCTGATTGCTTTTCTGGGACTGTATTCAATCACCGGAAAAGGCTGTGATTTTAAACGATTTATCACAATTTCCATAATCCGGGCTATTTTCGGCACACCAATCGCTAGAAGATGTTCCGTATGCGATTAGGCCAACCAACATTTCAGAAAAACCAGAGCTCTCTGAGCACGAAAACATCGGTTTTTGTCATGGTTCTGCTCGCCCTCGCAGCGAGCTTGTTTTTACCAGCGGGCGCAATCGCCGGCATTCTCAACTCCCAGGAGCAGGCGATGGCAAATCTGCTCGTCAATGACTCGGGACAAACCCGAGACCGCAGCGCCATGCTGCTCGACGCAACGCTCTCCGCAGTCGCCCGGGCGAAGGCGAAGGACATGGCCACCCGTGGCTATTTTGACCACGTAACGCCCGATGGAATCGGCGCAAACTACGCCATCCGCAGCGCCGGATATCCCCTGCCCCTGTGGTATGGGACCGCAAAGGCAAATAACAATGTGGAATCGCTGAGCGCCGGATATTCCTCGGCCTCATCAGCATGGAGCGCTCTTTTGAATTCGGACGGGCACCGTACGCACCTGCTCGCGACAGACTCATTTTACCGGGACCAGACGACTTACGGCATCGGCTTTTACCACGACGACTCGTCGCCTTACGTCGATTACTTTGTCATCCTCACCGCTCCGCCCCGTGCAAAATCCACACTCACCATCACCTCGCCCGCAAGCGACGCCCATGTGGGCACTGAGGATGTCACATTTTCCGGCACGGTCGGCGGCAGCAACGTCGTCGGAAGGCTTGAACTCCGCCTCGAAAATTCCGCAGGCACGTCCGCATGGCGAACCATTGCGTTGCCCAGCGGCTCCGGAATCGGGACATGGAGCACCAGCGTCACGGGCCTGACTCCCGGCGCGAATACCGTCCGTCTGAAAACCACTTCCGCCGCCGGAACGAGCCTCGCGGAAACCACGAGGACGGTCCGCTGGGTGATTCTACGCCCCCTCACCGTGGCGCTTGATGGTGCGGGAAGCATCTCTTCCGGTTTCCTCGGAACCACCAACCGCGAAGTCGGCGTGCGCTACACCATTTCAGCGACTCCGAACGACGGAAGCTCGCTCTTCAGCCACTGGGACGGGCTGCCTCCCGGCAACAACCCCGCCGCAAAATCCCAGACGTTTACGATGGTGGAAGGACTCTCGTTCACAGCGCATTTCATCCCGAATCCTTTCTGGAGCCTGCGCGGTCGCTATCAAGGCGTGCTCTCCGGCCAGGAGTTTTCAAAAACGGGACAACTCCGCGTGGACGTCGGCTCTTCCGGTGCGTTCTCCGGCAAGCTCCACTACGCAAACTCCGGCTATGCGGTTCTCGGTAACTTCAACGCAGCCGGAACCGCGAGCGTTCTGATCAAACGTGCAGACGGGAGCCTTATCACACTTTCCCTGAACCTCGACACCACCGGCAACTCCGAGCAAATCACTGGCTCCGTCGATGAGTCCGGCGTATTGACCGACTTCATCGCGGACCGCGCCACTCTGCCTTCGGACAGCTACGCGCCCGGCAGACTCACCGTGCGAATTAGCCCCGACGACACCGCACCAGACGCGCCGAAGGGAAGCGGATACGCGGTGCTCAGTATCGACGAACTCGGCGCGGTCCGAATCGCAGGAGCACTGGCAGACGGCCGCACATTCACAGCGAGCTCGATCGTTTCGAAAGCGGGCGTTATTCCTCTTCATGCGCGCTTCTTCGGCAATACGGGAGCGGTCACCGGCAGCGCTTCGCTCGTGGACACCTCGACCGATGACATCACCGGAAGCATCCGCTGGTTCAAGCCGGAGCGCCTCCTCGACCCATGCTATCCGCAGGCGTTCACAACGCAGAACGCGCTCTCCGGATCGCGCTACATTCAGCCGCCCGCAGGAACGCCCTTCATCGATTTCCAGACGCAGGATAACCGCGCCAACCTTCTCCTCGCTGAGGGAAACATCGACACACAGATCACCCAGCCGCTCGCAGTCGGCAACGACAACCGGGTGCAACTCCAGACCCCCACGCCCACCGGACTCAAGCTCACGGTGAACCCAAAAAACGGGCGCTTCTCCGGAAATTTTCTACATCCTGTAGCAGGCAAACGGAAGTTCTCCGGCGTCGTGAGCCAGAAGCAAAGCACCGGATGGGGATTCTTCCGTGGCCTCGATGCGTGCGGCTCCACAGTGCTCCAACCGCAGCCGTAACTACGGTCCGGACAGCCCTACGAGCGCGCCGCTGTAGCCGGTCAGTTCGAGGTAGCCGTGCCCTTTCACAGTGCGGCCTTCGCGCGTCCCAGCGATGTCGATGAGACCTTCCCAGTAAACCACGGGCTTCAGGACAAGTTCCTGTGCATCCAGAGGAGTGCTCACATTCAGTTCGAGC
>JAYSTZ010000262.1:0-9808 GCA_043719365.1 Verrucomicrobiaceae bacterium
AAAAGCGCGCGAGAATGTATCCACACGATCCGCGAGCGTCTCAGCGCGTGTCTGCGCGGTCGCCTCGGGATCGCCGCCGTCGCCGACATACGTGGGGCCCACTGCGAAGAAGCCCGTGCCGACTTTGGAATCTGCATCGCCGGAAATAAGATCGCCCGCAATTTGCGCACGCACAAACTGATCGTAGGGCATGTCGCGGTTCAGCGCAGCAACCACCCAGTCGCGATACCGCCACGCCTCGGGCAACGCCGCAGGGTCGAGCGCACCGCCGAGGCCGTCGCTATACCGCGCGACATCCAACCAGTGACGCCCCCAGCGTTCGCCGTACTGCGGCGAAGCGAGCAGCGCATCGACGACTTTTGCGAATGCATCGGGCGAGGCGTCGTTGAAAAAAACCTCCGCTTGCTCCGGCGTCGGCGGAAGTCCCGTGAGGTCGAGATAAGCCCGGCGAATAAGCGCGTGCTTTTCCGCAGCAGGCGAAGGTTTCAGCCCTGCCGCCTCCAATCGCGCGAGGACAAAGGCGTCCACGGGATTGCGAATCCATGCGGCGTTTTGAACAACGGGCGGAGTGTGTTTCTCGACCTTCCGAAAGGCCCAGTGCTCGGCGCGCCACTTTGCAAAATCGTATCCCTTTTTATCTGCGACCGCGGCAGAGGCGCCGTTCTCCGGCCACGGACTGCCCATCCGCACCCACGCTTCGAGGTCGGCGATTTGGGCGTCCGTGAGACGCTTGTCCGGCGGCATGGCGGTGTCCTCGTCTTTGTAGCGGATGGCTTTGATGACGAGACTTTCGTCCGGCTTCCCCGGCACGACGGAAGGCCCGCTCTCTCCCCCCTTCAAAACCGCTGCGTGCGAATCGAGCCGCAACTCGCCTTTGATCTTCTTGGCCTCCGCGCTGTGGCACTTGAAACACTCGCTCGACAAAATCGGACGGATCTTGTTTTCAAAAAACTCCGCCTGCTCCGGCGTCGGAGCCGCAGCCATCGCAGCGACGCCGAGCAACGCCGCAATGAAAAGCGGTGAAGCGCTACGGACCAACTGATGAAGAGCGGACATACCTGCGAAGTATCTGCCGCACCTGCGAACCTTAGTCCTGCTCCAAATGACATTCAGAAAGTTGCCATTACCAATCCCCAACCTGTGAGTATCGTGACCGAGCTGTCTAAAAGTCTCGGAAATTCCGCCTTCCTGCTTGGCGGGATGCTTCGGCGCGGCTAGTGGCGGTGGATGCGCTTCATTTTATTGCTCCTCAGCCTCGCCGTTTCGCTCCGTGCGGCGGACCTCGAACTTCAGCCGGGGACCGTTCTCGTGCTGCCTTCGGCGAAGGACGCTGCGGTGCTGCTGGCGAATGAGGACGCGTATCTCAAGCGGATGAGCCCGTTTGACCGGGCGGCTCGCATCGGAAAGGCGGAGGCACCTTCGGTTGCTGAATTTGCCGCTTACGTCGGGGCGCAGGCGGTCGATTACACAGATGCGGAAATCGCGACGGTGAAAGCGGCTTTGGAAACGATTCGCCCGGCCCTCAGCGCACTAGAGCTCTCGCTACCCGCGACGATCACCATGGCAAAAACGAATGGCCGCGAGGACATCGACGCGCCATATTGCCGCGGGCCGCTCATCGTATTGCCGCAGAGTCACATCGGGCGTTCCGAACTCCCGGATATCATTATCCACGAAGTCTTCCACGTCTTCTCATCGCACCATCCCGAACTTCGCGAGAAGCTCTACGGGCTACTCGGTTTTGTGCGCTGCGTGGAGCCCCCGCTCGCGCCATCCGTGGACGCACGCCGGTTCACGAATCCCGACGCCATGGGCATGGACTACGCGATTTCCGTGATGCACGAAGACCGCGACATCATGGTGATGCCGACGTTGCTCGCAAAGAGCGCCGCGTTCGACATGGCAAAGAAGGGCCGCGTGTTTGAGCAGATCGATTTCGTCCTGCTGGAACTCAGCGTTTCCGATGGAAAAGCGGCGCTCGTGGAAAAAGACGGTGAACTTGTGACGCACCTCGCAGCCAGCGTCCCCGGCTTTCTCCGCGCGATGTCGCGCAACACGAATTACATCTGGCACCCGGAGGAAGTCCTCGCGGATAATTTCGTCCGCGCCGTCCGTCCGGGCCGCAAATTGAATTCGCCCGAACTTCCCGGCCAACTCGTCGCTGTGATGAAGACAGGCACGAAAGTCACATCCCCGCGATAGTCGCCAAAGGACCTCATCAAACACCGGTTCAATATCCACACCATGCGTCACATCATTCTCACAGCATCCATCGCCACCTCAGCATTCGCCGCTTCGCCGCTCGAAGACAAAGGCCGCCCCGTCGCCGCCGAACCTTCGCTCACCGCCACCGAGACTGCGGCGAAAATGAAACTCCCGCCGGGATTCAAAGTTCAGGTCGTCACGTGTGAGCCGGATCTCGTGCAGCCCATCGCGATGACGCAGGACGATCGCGGGCGGTTGTGGGTCATCACGAACACGAACTACCCGGTTTGCCCCGGCGAAAAGAAGGACAGCATCCTCATTTTCGAGGACACCGATGGCGATGGAAAGGCGGACAAGCGCACGGTGTTTTACGACAAGCTGACTTTCTCCAGCGGAATCGAAGTGGGCCACGGCGGCGTGTGGATCGGAGCGCCGCCAAACCTGCTCTTTATCGCCGACAAAAACGGCGACGACAAACCGGACGCAGAACCCGAAGTGGTACTAGACGGCTGGGGCTGGGAGGACACTCACGAGACGCTCAACGATTTTATCTGGGGCCTCGACGGCTGGCTCTACGGCACGCACGGCGTTTTCACATTTAGCAACGTCGGCAAGCCGGGCACACCAAAAGCCGAGCGCGTCTCAATCACCGCCGCAATATGGCGTCTGCATCCCGTCACGCGGAAATTTGAGCGCTGGGCGGAAGGCGCGAGCAATCAATGGGGCGTCGATTGGAACGACCACGGCGAGGCGTTCTTCGAGGCCTGCGTCATCCCGCACATGTGGCACGCCATCCAGGGCGCGCGGTATCAGCGACAGGGCGGCCAGCACGTGAGCCCTTACACTTACGACGACATCAAGACCATCGCCTGGGGCCGCTACGAAAAGGCCGCCTACTCCGGGATGATGGTCTATCTCGGGGGGCTCTTCCCCGCCGAATATCGCGACACGCTTTTCTTTCACGACATCCACATGAACAAACAGCGCAACGAACGCGTCGTGCGCAGCGGGAGCGGATACAAGAGCGAGCAAAACGGCGACTTTATCGTGAGCGAAGACAAGTGGTTCCGCGGACTCCAGCCGCAATACGGGCCGGACGGCAGCGTTTTCATCAACGACTGGTATGACAAAGTCCCCTGCCACCAGCAGCGCGACTTCACCGACCGCTCCAACGGCCGCATCTACAAAATCACCACCGACGCTGCGAAGCCCGTCCGCGTTGATTTAGGGAAAGCAGGCGAGGCCGAGCTGGTCGCGCATCAGCTCAATGCAAACGACTGGTACGTGCGCCACGCCCGTCGCATCCTGCAAGAGCGGGGTCTCAGCGCAGAAGGCGTCGCCGCGCTGGAGACGATCCTTTTTGAAAATGCGGACGACACCCGGCAGCTCCGCGCCCTCTGGGCGCTCCATTGCTGCGGCAAACTTAGCGAGGCCACGCTCCTGAAATCACTCGCCGCAAAAAGCGAATACGTCCGCGGCTGGGCTGTCACTCTGGCCTGCGAAAGCGGAACGCCAAGCGCGGCGATCCTCGGCGAGCTGGAGCGCCTATCCAAAGCCGACTCCACACCGCTCGTCCGTCTCAAGGTCGCCGGAGCGCTCCAGCGCATCCCGCTCGAAAAACGCTGGCCCGCACTCACTGCGCTCGCGGCCAATGAAGACGACGCAAAGGATCACAACATCCCGCTCATGCTGTGGTATGCCGCAGAGCCCGCCGTCGCAGCCGATCCGGTCAAAGCGACGGACCTTCTAGCGTCGTGCAAAATTCCAAAGGTCACCGAATTCATCGCCCGCCGCATGGCTGCGAAGTAGGCACGCACAGCCCCGTCGGCCGATCCCGCAGAAGCAGCGCTTTCTTATGAAATGTTCCACTGCGAACGTGCAAATGGGGCGACCGCAGCTTGCTGCCGTCCTCGATATGCGCACCTCCGCTGGTTACCCCCAAGGAGAGGGGTTGTCCCGGCGGGTGTGATTAAAAGTGGAATGCTGCCTGTAGTCGGACAGGCATCCTGCCTGTCGGGGTGGGATAGGGCTTCCAGCCCGTCCAGAGCGACAAGCAGTAGCCTTTGCGGTGGCCTTTGCGAAGGGACGAGGGGAAACTAGACAGGCTGGAAGCCCATCCCACTCCGACAGCCTAGAAGGCTGTCCTACTACCGTCGCGCGTCGCGCTTCCATTCCACTTTTAATCACACCCTGTCCCGGCCCCCTGAGACGCGAAGCGTCTCCCATAAGCTGGATTCCCGGGGAACCACTCCGTGGTTCAGGGGGCCGAGACGGCCCCCCTCCTTGGGCGCATCACGCTCGACCTACCCTCCGCAACGCCACTACCGATGGAATTTTTGGGGATGGACACAAGTTCCAATGATTCTATGCCCTCCGCCAGCGGTGGGCCTTTAGCTCGAAGCGCGGGAGCTCATCAGCACGCTCGACCGGAATTCGCAACGAGAACGATTGGGAAAGCGCCTGCTCCAACTGCGCCGCAGCGTCCACATCGAGGCTCTCGATTTCGATGGCGAGCTCTGTCATTTCGCTCCGCTTCCACACGGTGACGCGATACTCGATGATCTGCGGGAATTGACGCACCACGGCATCCACAGCGCTCGGATAAATATTCACGCCGCGCACGACCACCATGTCGTCGGTGCGCCCGATGATTCCGCCTTCCAGCGCACTTCCCCGTCGGCGCACAAGATCGCCCGTGCGGTATCGCAGCAACGGCCAAGCGATGCGCCCGAGCGAGGTGAGGACGAGTTCCCCCAGCGCACCATCCGCCACCGGTGCGAGGGTTTTCGGATCGATGACTTCGGCGAAGTAACTCTCCTCGATAATGTGCAGTGCGCCGGGCTGTCCGGTCTTTTGGAAAGCCACCGGGCCGACCTCCGTCATGCCGTAATGATCGATCACTTCGGCCCCGCTCCATGCAGCGCTCATGCGGTCGCGCACACTCGGGATGCTTCCGCCGGGCTCACCCGCGACGATGATTTTCTCCACCCGCACGTCGATGCCTTCCTTGCGCGCCACGTCCGCAAGATGCAGCGCATACGTGGGCGTGCAGCAGAGCACGCGAGGTCGATGCACCGACATCGCCCGCAACCGCGCAGCGCTCGAGAGACCGCCGCCCGGAATGCACAGCGCGCCGTATTTCGCTGCCGCTTCAAACGCCGTCCAGAAACCGAGGAACGGACCAAACGAAAACGCAAAGTAGATCGCGTCGCCCGGCATCACCCCGGACTCGCGGTAGATGCCCTGCCAATTCCCAAGCATCCAGTCCCAAGACTCCGGCGTGTCCAATATCGCGAGAGGCGCACCGGTCGTCCCACTCGTCTGGCAGAAGTGCGTGTAGCGGGAGCGCGGGAACGTGAGGTTACTCCCATACGGCGGATGAGCCGCGAAGTCCGCAGCGAGTTCGGCCTTCGTGGTAAAAGGGACGCCGCTCCAGCAATTCGCGATGCGTGTGCGCTGGAAGGCGTTGCCCGCGATTTCGCGGAGAAGCGATTCCAGTTGCGCGAAAATTTCGGCCACAGCCGCTATTGCTTCGCAGGCTCTTGCACCGTTGGCGCGGGCGCGGGCTTGGCCGCAGGCGCTGGCGCATCCGGTTTATACAGCGCCACCATGCTGCCGCCGATGGCTGCGATGAGGATGCCCGCCCAGAACTGCCATTTCACCGAAGCGAGGCCGTCCGTCGGCGGATGCTCCATCATCGAGACGAACGCATTCACAATCGGAGCGCCGCAAAAGATGATCGACATGACCACCGGCACGTAAGCCGCCTTTGGCTGCGGGGCCGCGCCAAACGCAAGCAATACGCCGAATGCGCCGACCGCACCGACCACACCCGCGATGAGCGACCACACCCAGCCAGTCGTCGGATATGCGAGGAAGTTCGTCGCGCCCGGCTTTCCGCTCAGCCGCAGCATCACGAGAGGTGCGAGCACCGCGACGAGGAAGTATGCGAAGCCGACAAAGAGGAATGCCTTGTAGCGACCGTTCACCATGTCCGCCATTCCCATGCTCCCCTTGTGCAGCAAGACGCCATAGACGCCCCAAGTTACGACGGTGAGAAATGCGAAGAGTAGCCAGGTCATTGATTTTTGTGTGGTTGGTTGAGTAGTGGACATTGAACAGTGAGTGAGACCCGCAGACTGCCGATTTACTTGGCGGACGAAGGTGAGAAGATTGTCAGCATTTCCGGCGGCGCGGCCACGAGTTGTGCGCGGATGGACTCGGGGATTGGCACCGCCGCTATCACTCCCGCCTTTTTGTCCACCGACGCGCAGACCGTCGATACCATTCCGCGGGCGACTTCAACCCGCTCGCCGGTTTCTGTTTTCCAAAAACGAAAGCCGTATCGAATCGAGCGGTTGCGCACTTCGGCGACGATGAGTTGCACGTCCACCATGTCTTCAAAGCGCAGCGGTTTGAAAAAATCACACGCCGTCGAAACGCGCGGCCAGCCGATGTGGACGCCATCGTAGTCCCCGTGGATGGAGAAGCCCAGCGAGCGAAAGAACGCGTGCTCCGTATTCTCCATCATCCGGTAGAAGTTCGCAAAATGCACAATTCCCGCCATATCAGTCTCCGCAAATTCAATGCGGCGGGTGAGTGTAAATTCGTAAGCCATCAGCCGCCAGCAAACCGCAACCGGGGCCGGATGGTCAACGGGCGAATTTAGCAAATGCACTCCGCGCTTGCCGAGTCAGCCCTGATAAATAGAAATAGTGCCCCAAATGCCCGCTTCCATCCAGCTCCTCGACCCTTCAGATAATGCCATTGTCGCGCTCCGTCCGCTCGCTTCCGGCGAGATGTTCGACGGCATCACCCTCGTGACCGCCGTCCCCGCGAAGCACAAATTCGCCGCCGTCCCACTGCCTGCCGGGAGCGCGGTGCGGATGTATGGCACCATCGCCGGTCGCACCACCCGCGACGTGAAACGCGGCGAAGTCCTCACCCGCGAGAACACCACGCACGCAGTCGCCGCGCCGGAGATTCGCGGATATGTCTCCGAGTGGAATCCCCCCGATGTTTCGCGCTGGAAGGGCCGGACCTTCGACGGCTACCGCCGCGCCGATGGACGCTGTGGCACTGCGAACTACTGGATCGTCCTGCCGATGGTCTTTTGCGAAAACAGGAATGTGGACGTGATGCGCGAGGCTCTCACCAAGGGGCTCGGCTACGCGGTCACCACGCCTTACACCGAGTTCGTCGATCAGCTCGCGAATGCGCATCGCGACGGTGGCGAGCTCGATGCCGTGAAGCTCGCCGCCAGCGGCACCACGCATCGCGTCTTCCCAAATGTGGACGGCGTGAAGTTCCTCACCCACGCGATGGGTTGCGGCGGAACGCGGCAGGATGCCCGCGCGCTCTGCGGCCTTCTCGCAGGCTATGTGGCGCACCCGAATGTCGCAGGCGCGACCATCCTGAGCCTCGGCTGCGAAAACGCCCAGACATCCATCCTCCGCGAGGAACTCGCCCGGCGGATGCCCGATGGCACAAAGCCCGTCCTCTTTTTCGAGCAGCAAAACTCGGCGAGCGAGCAGAGCCTCATCGAGACCGCTCTGCGCGAGACTTTCAAAGGGATCGCCGCCGCCAACGATCTCCGCCGCGAGCCCTGTCCGATCTCCGAACTCGTCGTCGGGCTCAAATGCGGCGGCAGCGACGGCTTCTCCGGCATCTCCGCAAACCCCGCACTCGGCCACACGTCCGACCTCCTTTGCGCACTCGGTGCCAGCGGCGTACTGTGCGAATTCCCGGAACTCTGCGGCGCGGAGCAATGGCTCTGCGATCGCTGCCCGGACCACGCACTCGCTGCAAAATTCCTCACGCTCATGGACCGCTACGATCATCGTGCGCGGCAGGCGGGCAGCGGGTTCGAGATGAACCCCTCCCCCGGCAATATTCGCGACGGACTCATCACCGATGCGATGAAAAGCCTGGGCGCAGCGCGCAAGAGCGGCACCGCGCCTATCGCCGACGTGCTCGATTATCCCGAGCCTGTGCGAGAGCGCGAGGGCGTCACGCTGCTCTGCACGCCGGGCAACGATGTCGAGGCGACCACCGCACTCACCGGCTCCGGGTGCAATCTCATCGTCTTCACCACCGGCTTGGGAACGCCCACCGGCAATCCCATTTGTCCCGTGGTGAAAATGAGCACGAACACCGAACTTGCGGAGCGGATGCCCGATTTGATCGACTTCGACGCAGGCGCGATCATCCGGGGCAAAGCGAGCATCGCAGCAACCGGCGAACGGCTTCTGGATTACCTCATCGAGCTCGCCAGCGGACGGACCACGACGGCATCCATGCGACTTGCGCAGGATGATTTCCTCCCGTGGAAGCGCGGCGTGTCGCTGTGATTATTTCTTAAACGTCAGCTCGCCGTCCTTTTCGTCCACGGTGATCGTCTCGCCTTCGAGGAATTTACCATCGAGGATGTCGAGCGCGAGCGGGTCGAGCAGTTCGCGCTGGATGCAGCGTTTGAGCGGGCGAGCGCCGTACACCGGGTCGTAGCCTTCGCGCCCGATGTGGAGCTTCGCGGCATCCGTGAGGACGAGCGTGAGCTTTTGTTCGGCGAGGCGTTTTTGCAGGCGGATGAGCTGGATGCCCACGATCTGCGCGAGGTCGATGTCGTCGAGCCGGTCGAAGATGATCGTCTCATCCACGCGGTTCAGGAACTCCGGGCGGAAGTGCCCGCGAAGCGCGTCCATCACGCGGGCCTCGCGCTGCTCGCTGTTCGCATCGTCGAGGATGAACTGCGAGCCGATGTTCGATGTCATGATGATCACCGTGTTTTTGAAATCCACCGTCCTCCCCTGCCCGTCCGTGATTCGCCCATCGTCGAGCACTTGCAGCAGCACGTTGAACACATCGCCGTGCGCCTTTTCGATTTCGTCGAAAAGCACCACCGAATACTGCTTGCGACGCACGCTCTCGGTGAGTTGACCGCCTTCCTCAAAGCCCACGTAGCCGGGAGGCGCGCCGATGAGCCGGGCGACGCTGTGCTTCTCCATGTATTCGCTCATGTCGATGCGGATGAGCGCGTTTTCGTCGTCGAAAAGAAACTCCGCAAGCGCCTTCGAAAGCTCCGTTTTCCCCACGCCCGTTGGCCCGAGGAAAATGAACGATCCAATCGGCCGGTTCGGGTCTTGCAGGCCCGAGCGCGCGCGGCGGACGGCGTTCGACACCGCCTTGATCGCCTTCTTCTGCCCGATGACGCGCTTGCCTAGCCGTTCCTCCATATTGACGAGACGTTCCCGCTCACCCTGCCGCAGATTGGAAACGGGAATGCCCGTCCACGCCGCGACGACCTCCGCAATTTCCTCCGCGGTGACTTCGTCTCGCAGCAAGCGACGCGGCGTCGTGGCATTGGCGCCCTCGCCAATGGACGTGTCATTGCCGCCCCCGGCAATGCCCCGCGCCGAGACAGAATACGCCACCGCACCCCGAAGCTCAGGTCGAAGCGAATTCGGATTCCCTCGTATATACCGCCGAAACTTCTCCATATGCTCCGCGGAACGCACAATGTGATCAAACGACTCCCACTGCCAAAACGTCCCGCTCCGCCCGAGCGCCTTGTTGATCCTGTGCGATGAAACCGACTTCCACGGCC
>JAYSTZ010000263.1:0-3996 GCA_043719365.1 Verrucomicrobiaceae bacterium
ACGTATCTTTTCATCGCGCATGATTTGGCGGTGGTGCAGCACATCAGCCACAAGGTGCTGGTGATGTATCACGGCAAGATCGTGGAGAGCGCGAGTGCGGAGGAGATTTACGAAAACCCGCAGCACGAATACACGCGGAAGCTGCTGGCGGCGGTGCCGGTGATTGCGTGAAAGATTTCGTGGTTTGCGGCGTATTATAAGGAATGACTCCGTTTCTTCGTAAACTGATCGGGATGAACTGGCTGCTCGTCGCTGCTGTGGTGGTGGTCGCGCTGGCGGGCGTCTTTTTTATCCAGGGCGCGACGGAACACATCACCGACGGCAAGCCGTATTGGCAGGATCACGCGCGGTTCGTGGGCTTCGGGTTGCTGGTGTTTCTCGCGGTGTCGCTGATGGATTATCGGTGGGTGCGATGGATTGCGATTCCGCTGTATGTCGGGAGTCTGGTTTTGCTGGCGTTGACTTTCACCAGCATGGGTGTGGAAGTGCTGGGCGCGAAGTGTTGGCTTAGGATTCCGGGGTTGCCGATGTTTCAGCCGTCGCAGATTGCGATCGCGTCTGGAATTCTACTACTGGCGTTCTTCCTGAGCCAGTTTCCGGGGCTGCATGCATTTTGGAAATTGTGCGCTACGGGAGTAATCACGCTGCCGCCGATGGCGCTGACTCTTTTGGAAAAGGATAACGGGATGACGCTGGTGTGGGTGCCGACCGTCATGGCGGTTCTGTGGCTCGGGGGATTGCCAAAACGGTGGCTGGTGGCGCTCATTTTAGTCGGACTCACTCTGCTGCCGATGGTGATTTGCTTCGGGCTGAAGCCGTATGCCCGCGCTCGTATCGTGGCATTCACAGATCCCGAAATCGACCCGCAGAACGCGGGCTACGCAATCAATCAATCGCTCATCGCCATTGGTTCCGCAGGCCTCAACGGAAAACGCATGGCGGAAGTTCCTCCCGGTACCGATCCCATTCCTACGCAACTTGAGCTTGGGCTCATCCCGGCCAACGTGGCTCACACAGACTACATTTTTACGACCATCGCCGAGCAATGGGGATTCCTCGGCGGAGCGGGGGTCATCGCGGCGTTCAGCACGCTGCTGCTTGCTTGCGTGCTGACTGCGCATCAAGCTCGCGATCCGTTCGGGCTGCTCATTGTTGCAGGGATCACGGGGCAGATATTCTTTCACACGTATCAAAATATCGGCATGACGATCGGGCTAATGCCGATCACTGGATTGCCGCTGCCGCTCGTGAGCTCGGGCGGGACGTTTGTGCTGATGCTGATGTTCGAGTTCGGCCTGATCAACAGCGTGTGGGTTCACCGCAACGTGCGGACCGGTTCCGGCGACAAGGATTTCTCGCTGTCATAGCTCACTGCCCGATCCATCCGAATCCAATCCGTAACCAAAGCGGAATGGTGATTAGTCCGAGAGCTGTCGTGCCAAGGACGATCCGGAGCGAGAGCCCAGAATCGCCGTTGTAGAGCCGCGCGAGCACGACCGGGACCATCGCCGTGGGCATCGCGGCTTGCACGACCATCACGCGCTTTAGATCGATGGAGCAAGGGAGCCAGCGGGCGATGATGAGAAATATCGGAGGCAAGATGACGAGTTTCACGGCGATGCCGGCAAATGTGGCGGACCACTTCGAAGGCGCGTCTTTTTCCCGCAACTGATCGGCAAGCGTCGCACCCGTGAGCAGCAGTGAGAGCGGCATCGCGGCCTGGCCGAGAAGGTGCAGCGATTCGAGCGCGAAACGGGGGAGCCACTCCGAAGCCCGCATGAGGCTGAGGACCAACGAACCGAGGATGGCGAAGAACGGGATATTAAACGCACGCCGCCACGAGCGCTCCCCTGCAAGCAGCCAGACGCCGAGCGACCATAGCGTGAGTTCGAGCCCGATATTGTGGACGAATAATACGCCCAGCGTGTCCTTGTTCCCCGCAGGGAAAAGGCTCTGCACAACCGGAATGGCGAGGTAGCCCCAGTTTGGAATCGCGGCTGTGAACGCAAACGTGCGCGCCGGTTGCGGGCGGTTCATTCGCATCGCTACCGCTACTCCAAAAGCGATCGCAAATCCGATGATCAACGTCGCGCTGCCGACGGCCGGCGCGAGGATTACATTGCGCGGATCGCGCAGTGCGTTGCTGCTGATCACGACATCCGCGATGAAGCACGGGTAAAGGAAATTTACCGCCACTGAGAGCAGGCTGGAGTCGGCTTCGTGTTTCAGTTTTCCCAGCAGCCGCAACCCCGCGCCGCATGAGAGCACGACGAAAACAGGCACCACGGCGGCGAGCAAAGTGAGATATGCGGTGTTCAATCGCGCGCAGGCTGCAATGCGCGCGCGTTGATGAACACAGAAAAGTTTCGCACCAAGTCTTGCCGTCTTCGATGTCGCGCGTAGCCTTCGCGGAGAATGAACAACGTGAAGGACACACTGCGCGCGCTGGTTCGCATCGGCTACGATGGGCGCGTCCACAAAACGTTTCGCGGGCCGCAGGCAAAGGAACGGTTTGAGAACGAGGTGCTCGTGCTCCGCTATCTCGAAGAGCGTGGCTGTCCGTTCGTGCCGCGTCTTTTAGAAACTGAACCCGAGAACTTGAAAATGGTCACCACGAATTGCGGCGGGCGCGTCGAGCATCTCGATGACGCGCGTGTGGCCGGGCTTTTTGCCGAGCTTTTACCCTACGGAGTGCGCCACGAAGATCCGTTCATGCGCAATGTGACGTACCGGATTTCCGACGGGCGCTTTTGCCTGATCGATTTTGAGTTTGCGACGATTCTCGCAACCCCGGAAAACGCACCTGATGGAGCAGCGAAATAACGTATCGAAAATAAGCGGCCTTCGCTGGTTCGGGCTTTCCGACGTCGGGCGGGTCCGCAAGAACAATGAGGATTCCTTTCTCGGATTGCGCTTCGATGCTCACGAGCTGCATCGGCTCGGAAAATTCGGCGAGGCTTCCATCAAGAACGCGGATTTCGCTTTCGCAGTCAGCGACGGAATGGGCGGCGCGAAGTCTGGGGAGTTTGCGAGTCAGATCACGGTGGACAAAATCACGCGGCTGCTTCCCAAATCGTTCAAGCTCGCTGCGGCCGGACTCGAGGCCGGCGTGGACGACGTGCTCACCGAACTCGTCCACCAAATTCACGGCGCGCTGGTCGCGCTCGGCAAAAGCTATGAGGAATGCGCGGGTATGGGCGCTACGCTGAGCCTGTGTTGGTTTTCGCCGGAGTGGGTCTATTTCGCGCACATCGGTGACAGCCGTATCTATTACCTCCCCGCCGCTGGTGGAATGAAGCAACTCACGGAGGACGACACATTTGTCGGCTGGCTGTTCCGCAACGGAAAAGTGAATGAGCGCGAGGCCCGGAATCATCCGGGGCGTCACTCCTTGCAAAAGGCGCTGGGTGCCGGCAATCAATTCGTGGACCCGCAACTCGGCGCAGTCAGCTACGAACCCGGCGATCGCTTTCTCCTCTGCACGGACGGCCTCATCGATGGTCTTTTCGATAACCAACTGGAAGAATTCCTCCGCAACCCCTCCCCTGCCGAAGCTGCACTGAACCCCGCGCAGCGAATTGTGGCTGCCGCCCTCGAAAGATCGGGTCGGGATAACACCACGGCACTGGTCATCGAAGCATTCTAAGCCTGTAGAAGCCGCCCGCCAACAGAGGCAGCGAAACTTTTTTGCCCAAAAGCAAAAATAGTTCTTGCAGATATTTCGAACACGTAGCATTCTACAGGTGTTCTGGGGGGAACAGCGGCCTTCTGGTGACTTTCGTCACCGGGGGGCCGCACTTTTTTTGCCTTGAAACATCGGCGGGCTTTCCGTGGGCAACGCGAAGGCCGACCTCAGGGAATCCGCTTTCTCCCAATCGTAAATTCGTATATTATACCAACGCCATGAAGGACGAAACACTCATTGCTGCCGCGAAAGCAGCCCGACAAAACGCCTACGCGCCCTATTCCAATTTTCAGGTGGGCGCGGCTTTGGAG
>JAYSTZ010000264.1:0-9802 GCA_043719365.1 Verrucomicrobiaceae bacterium
TAGTGCCGCGAAGGGACTCGCGAGCTACGTTCTCCGCGCTATCGCGCGACGGTAGTAGGACAGCCTTCTAGGCTGTCGGAGTGGGATGGGCTTCCAGCCGGTCCAGTTTCCCCCTCATCCCTTCGCAAAGGCCACCGCAAAAGCTCCTGCTTGTCGCTCTGGACGGGCTGGAAGCCCCATCCCACCCCGACAGGCAGCATTCCACATTTGATCACGCCCGAGACGTAGCCCGAGCGAATCTCCGCTTGGCAAGTCCGCCCGAATCCCTACGTTTCCGCGCCCTATGTCCACGTATAAAATCGCAGTTTTGCCGGGCGACGGTATCGGCTCGGAAGTCATGGCTGAGGCGCATCGCGTCCTCGCCGTTGTGCAACAGAAGTTCGGCATCACGCTCGAATGCACCGAAGCCCGCGTGGGCGGGATCGCCATCGACGTGGATGGCAAGGCCCTGCCGCAAAGCACGGTGGACCTTTGCAAAGCCAGCGACGCGATCCTCTTCGGCAGCGTAGGCGGACCGAAGTGGGAAAACCTCCCGCCGAATGAACAGCCCGAGCGCGGCGCGCTACTCCCGCTACGGAAAATCTTCGGCCTTTTCGCGAACCTGCGTCCGGGCATTTGCTACCCGCAGCTCGCCCACGCATCGCCGGTCCGTGCGGACTTAGTGGCAGGCGGTTTCGACATGCTGTGCGTGCGCGAACTCACAGGCGGCCTTTATTTCGGCCAGCCGAAGAAGACGACCGAGGAAAACGGCGAGCCGGTCGCGGTGGACACGATGGTTTACAAAAAGAGCGAAATCGAGCGCATCGCCCACGTCGCCTTCCGCGCGGCGCAAGGGCGGCGAAAAAAACTGTGCTCCATCGACAAGGCCAACGTGCTCGAGTGCTCCGTTCTCTGGCGCAAAACGTTGATCGAAATCCACGCTCAATACCCCGACGTGGCGCTCTCCCACATGTATGTCGATAACGCCGCGATGCAGCTCGTCCGCCAGCCTCGGGAGTTCGACGTGATTTTGGCGGAGAACATGATGGGCGACATCATCAGCGACGAAATGGGTGCCATCGCAGGCTCCATCGGCATGTTGCCCAGCGCCAGCCTCGGCAACAGCAAGGAAGGCGGGCTCTACTTCGGCCTCTTCGAGCCCGGCGGCGGCTCCGCGCCGGACATCGCTGGCAGAGGTATTGCAAATCCAATCGCGCAAATCCTCAGCGCCGCGATGATGCTTCGTTTCGCCCTTGGCGAAAGTGCTGCTGCCGCGTCCATCGAGAACGCCGTCCAGACAGTAATCGACTCCGGCCTACGCACCGGCGACATCTGGAGCGAAGGCTGCAAACGCGCAAGCACGAGCGAGATGGGCGAGGCGATCTCCGCGGCGATTGCGTGAACCAAAATACGCATCTTTCAAATCGACCCGCAGTTGCCCGGCTACACGCCGGGTAATTGCGGTATTGAAATTTGGGCGACAGGTGCCCACGTTGGGTGCCAATACAAACCCCGTGAAACACTTCTCCATCATCCTCACGCTCGCTTCGGCGACGCTGTCCACCCCATCTTCGGCGCAAACTCAGATCAGCCGCTTCCTTCGCACCGAAGAGGTCACTCTCGATGCGCTCCTCGCTCCCGACACGCTGTTTCCACAGACGAAAGCCACCTTCATAAAGGCCGCGGTGCCGCTAGGTTTTGAATGGACCTCGGCCGCTCAGGATGCCGCGCGAAGTGACCGTGGGCGGTCGAAATACAACGGACAAGCCGTGTTCGAAACCATCGTGCGGTTTGAAGGCGAGAAGCCCAAAGACGCGACAGCACTTTTTTACGCCCGCGGAGACAGCGGCGAAATCAGCGAAGGGAGGTTCACCGATTTGCTGAAGGCCACCATCGCGGCCTTCGACACTCTGACCGGAAAGAAGTTCACACCGCGAGGCAAAGACGCAAAAAACGCTGTCAAAGCAGATGGCGTTTTCTGGCAGACCGACAAAGCGCTTTACACGCTCGAATACAGCTTCACCAAGGAGAACAAGTCCAAGGGCATCCCGTTTCGCGCCGAATTTATCCGCCTGGAAATGACGCCGCCGCAGGAAAAGAAAAGCCTCCTGCAAACCGCGCTTGCCGCGACCTCGACGGCGAAAAAATTCGACCCTCGCGCGCAGGTGAAAAAAGAAGCGGGAGGCGACATTTTCATCCCTTCCGTCCCGATGGTGGACCAAGGCCAGAAGGGTTACTGTGCAGTGGCCACGGCCGAACGCATGATGCGCTACTACGGCGTGAATACCGATGCGAACGAACTCGCCCAGGTCGCCAACTCCGACGCCGGATCGGGCACAAGCTCCGCAGCGATGATCGAGGGTCTCAAAAAATTACAGGGCCGTCTGCGCATCCATGTGAAACCGGAGATCGAACCGGACTACCGGGAATTCACCAAGCTCGTTGAGGACTACAACCGGGCCGCAAAAAAGACGAAGGCCACGGAACTTCCCGACCCGAAAAAATTCATCGTCCCTTGGTTCGCCTATGGCGAGATGGACCCCAAAGTCCTCACAGAGGTGAAAAAAAAGGACGCGGCAGGCTTTGCAAAGTTCACGCGCATCCTGACCAAGTATATCGACGAAGGCGTTCCCCTCGCGTGGAGCGTTCAACTCGGACTGGTACCGGAGCCGCACATCCCGCAAGGCGCGGGCGGCCACATGCGCCTTCTCATCGGCTACAACGCCACGACGAAAGAAGTCATCTTCAGCGACTCGTGGGGTGCCGGGCATGAGAAAAAACGGATGTCGATGGACAACGCGTGGACCATCACCACGGGTCTGACGATCATCGAACCTGCAGGCAGCCCGTAGCATGGCCGCAGTCGCACAGCGCAATGTCGGGTCGCTGCTGAGGCGGCTGCGAAATGGGCGGTTTGCGGCGATTTTTGGTCTCGGCCTCATGCTCTTTACCCTCAGCGACACGGAATGGTTCCAGCGACTTCGCGCGGTCAGGCGGTTCGCCTCATTTGCACACGATACCCATTTCTCGATGATGGAGGCATCAGCGCCCCAGGGTGAGGTCGTCATCGTCGGAATTAACGGATCCAGCCTCGATCCCAATGCACTTGCCGGCCTCGCAGGCGATTCGGAAGTCGTCCGCCAAATGCAAGAAAACACATGGCCCTGGCCAAGGCCGATCCATGCGCGTGTGATCGAGCGGATTTTTGACGCAGGGGCCAGGATTGTCGCCGTTGATTTCGCGATGCCGAGCGAGCGGCCGGGCGATGAAGAGCTGATCGCCGTTCTGAAAAAGTATGCCGGCCGGGTCGTGCTGGCGTCGGTCGTACAAGACCGGCAGATTGGAGATTCCGAAGTAGCGATGATCCATCCCCACCCGAATCTCGCCGCCGCCGCTGGCGACCGGTCACGCGGCGTAGTCGTTTATAGCAACGCCGAAGATGATCCCGTCGTGAGGCGGTTTAATACCCATACGTCCGATCTGAAAGAGTTTGCGCCTGATCTGGATGACGGCAACCACGACCTGATCAACTTCGCCGCTCTCAGTGCGGGGCTCTATTCTGGAAGGGTTGTGTCGCCTCGCTACTCCGAGATCATTCCATTCTTTGGCGGGCCGCGAACGTTCGACTACATTCCAGTGGAACAGCTTTTTGTGGATCGGATTTTTCGCGGAGGAAGTCCGATGTTCAAGAACGGCGAAGGCCTGCGCGGAAAGCTCGTTTTTTACGGCCCGACCGCCGAGCTTCTGCACGATGTCCACGCAACTCCGCTGGGGATGATGCCGGGTGTCGAGATGCACGCGCATATCGCCGCAGCATTGATCGAAGGGCGGCGCATCAAGGATGTTTCCAAAGGTTCGTCACGAGGCTTTGCATTCTTAATCACTGTTTTGTGCGGCGTGTTTGTGCTTTGGATTCGCAATCCAGTTCTGCAAATTTCGGCGATCCTTGGAACTCTCACTCTGGGCTTTGTGTTCACGCACGCCGCGTTTCTCCGAGGGGCGTTTTTTCCGACAGCGTCCTGGGTTTTTACCGGCGCGGGGACCGGCCTTTGCGGATTCGTATATCTCTTCGTTTTGGAGCGCCTCGAACGGGCGCAGGTGCGCAAGGTTTTTGGCCGTTTCGTATCCAAGCGCATCGCGGAAGTCGTCCTGAAGAACGCCGAGGAATTCGAGCAGGCGCGGGCCGGAGGGCGTCGCCCGGTTGCGGTTCTGTTTTCGGACATTCGCAGCTTCACGACATGGTCCGAAATCGCGGCTCCGGAAAACCTGGTCGGCCAGCTCAACGAGTATTTCGAGGCCATGGTGCCGCTCATCGAAGACAACGAGGGCAACGCGCAGAAGTTCATTGGCGACGCCATCCTGGCGGCGTGGGGAGACACACATTCCAGCGGCCAATCCGAGGACTGCCGCAGAGCCGTGGCCGCCGCGATGAAAATGCGCACCACGCTGCATGAACTCAACGCGAGGTGGCAGGGACGCGACGATCGCATCACCATTAGCATCGGCATCGGAATAAACCACGGCAGTGTGGTAACCGGAGAAGTGGGCCAATCCGAGCGCCGGGAATACACCGTCCTCGGCGATGGCGTGAACTTCGCCTCGCGACTCGAGTCGGCGACAAAACTCTTCCACACCGACTGCCTTGTCGGGGAGACGGTCGAGGAGCTCACGCGCGAGTTCTTTGTCTTCCGCGAAGTCGGATTTGTGCGCGTAAAAGGAAAGAAGAAGCCCGTCCACATTTTTACCCCAGTCAGCGAGAAATCCACACCTCCACCCGAGTGGCTCGCGGACTATCACAAAGCGCTCGACTTCCACCGCAGCCGCGATTTCGCAGGAGCCGCCGCACTTTTCGCCGAAGTGAAACAGCGCACCGGCGGCGACGACTTCCTCTGCGACTGGTATCTCGAAATCGGCCGCCGCTACCTCGCCGACGCCCCCGGCGAAGATTGGGATGGCTCGGAGACGCTCGCGGAAAAATAGAACGCGCTCCAAAAGAAACACTTCCCCAAAGATACTACGTGTGCGTATATACGCATCTTCCAAACGCCATGAAACTCGCCATCGCCTGCGCCGCCGTTATTACAGCCACTGCCACTGCCCAAGACTGGCCCGCATGGGGCGGGTCCGATCCAGGGCGCAATATGTATTCTCCGGCAAAGGCGATCCCGGCAAAATTTACTCCCGGGAAGTTCAAGAAAAACTCCGAGGAGATCGATATGTCCACGACGCAAAACGTCCGCTGGATCGCGAAGCTCGGCTCACAGACTTACGGCAACACGGTCGTCGGATACGGCACCGTTTACATCGGCACAAACAACGCCGGCGTGCGCGACCCGCGATTTAAGGACGACAAATCAGTGCTCCTAGCGCTGGACGAAAAGACGGGCGATTTGAAGTGGCAGTTCACCGTGCCGAAGCTCGCCAGCGGCAAGGTCAACGACTGGGAGTATCTCGGCTTCCTCAGCGCGCCGTTCATTGACGGCAACACGCTTTACTGCGTCTCCAGCCGCTGCGAAGTCGTAGCGCTCGATTCCGCCGGTCAGGCCAATGGCAACGACGGTCCCTTCAAGGACGAAGGCAAATACATGCCCGGCCCGGCCAAGCCCGCTGTGGAAGCAACCAAGAAGGATGGCGATATTTTGTGGAAATTCGACATGATGGACGAGCTCGGCGTCTTTCCGCACAACGCCTCGAACAGCTCGCCGCTCGTGCTCGACGACAAGGTTTTCGTCTGCACCAGCAACGGTCAGGATTGGTCGCACGTCACCATCCCCGCACCGCAGGCTCCAAGCTTCATCGTCCTCGATAAAAAAACCGGCGCGCTCATCGGCGAAGACGACGCGAAGATCGGTCCGCGCATTTTCCACGGCATGTGGACATCACCAAGCGCGGGCAAAGTGGACGGCAAGTGGCAGATCTTCTTCGGCGGCGGCGACGGGTTCCTTTACGGATTCGATTCCGAGCCGGTAAAAGAGGGCGACTCGGGCATCTTCAAAAATGTCTGGTCCTTCGACTGCGTCCTTCCCGAATACAAGGCCAAGGACGGCAAGCCGATCAAATACCCGGCGCCGGAAGGTCCGTCCGAAGTCATCGCGACTCCCGTCTTTTACAAAGACCGCATTTACGTCGCGACCGGCCAGGATCCTGAGCACGGCGAGGGTGTCGGCCGTCTAATGTGCATCAACCCGAAAGGTGCGAAGGGCGACATTACGAAGTCGAAAAGCGCTCTCGTCTGGGACTTCAAAGATATCAAGCGCAGCATCAGCACCGTAGCCATCGACCCCGCGACAGACCTGCTCTACATCGGCGACTACAGCGGCTTCGTCTATTGCCTTGATGCGAATACCGGAAAGCTCTACTGGCAGCACGATATGCAGGCCCACATCTGGGGCAGCGCGATGGTCGTGGACGGCAAGGTATTCATCGGCGACGAAGACGGCGACCTCGTGGTCTTCGCGGCGAAGAAGGAAAAGGAAATCCTCAACGAAGTGAACCTTGGCGCAAGCATCCTCGCGACGCCCATCGTGGCAAACGGCACCCTTTACGTGAACACACAGACGCACCTCTACGCGATCAGCGAAGGCGCGAAAGCGGAAGCGGCACAGAAGTAACGGACCTGCCTTGCCCCGGACGCCCCGTCCGGGAATGCCCCTGTAGCTGGTTATTTCCCAAGGAGGGGGGCCGTCTCGGCCCCCTGAACCACGGAGTGGTTCCCCCGTTTTCTCACGGGATTGGCGCGCCCTCGGCGCGCAGGGGAACGGGACGTTCCCCCTCCTTGGCGGCGATCCACATACCTCGGCCCCTGAGGCGCAAAGCGTCTCCCATAACCTACCAGCTTATTGGAAACTCTTTCAGAGTTCAGGATGCCCCCTTCCTTGTGCTGAACAGATACAAGCCGCTCGCTGATGAGACGCGTGAACTTGGGATGCGGCTTCGCCATTTGGCTTTGTGCCGGACGGGGCATCCGGGACACGATCACGAACGAGGGCGTTCGTGCCACGACGCTTGCAGCTCCATTCGGGCAACAAAAAGCGGGCCCACTTTCGTGGACCCGCTCTTTGTGAATTGATTCAGTCGAGAGACTTAGGCTTCGCCTTCGTCCTTCTTCTTTGCTGGTGCCTTCTTGGCAGGCTTTTCGGCCTTCTCAGCTTTTGGAGCTTTCGGTGCCTTGGCAGCTTTCTCTTCCTTTGCAGGAGCAGTCGCAGCGGCAGGCAGGTCCACCCATTCGATGAAGGCCATTTCGCTCGCATCGCTGCGGCGCTGACCGATCTTGATGATCCGGGTGTAGCCGCCTTTACGCTCGGCGTTGATTGGACCGATCTCGGTGAAGAGCTTGGTCACCGCGTCTTCGTTGTGGCGAAGATCGGCGAGAGCCATGCGGCGCGAATGAAGCGAGCCGGCTTTGCCTTTGGTGACGAGTTTCTCCACGAATGGACGGAGGGCTTTCGCCTTCGCAATCGTGGTCTTGATTCGGCCATGCTCAATGAGGCTCACCGCGAGGTTCGAAAGGAGGGCATCGCGATGGCCCTGTGTGCGGCCGAGTTTTGCTGTTTTACGTTGATGACGCATTGTGTCGTTCTTTTATGATTGGGATTCGGCGCTTTTAGGCTCCGGTGAGTTTGGTTTCCAAGAGGTTCGCATCGACGAGTCCGCTATCGAACTTCATGCCCAGCGAGAGCTGCAGGTGATGGAGCTTTTCCTTGATTTCGTTGAGCGATTTCTTGCCGAAGTTGCGATACTTCAGCATTTCTTGCTCCGACTTCATGGCGAGCTGGCCGACGGTCGTGATGTTGGCGTTGTTCAAGCAGTTTGCCGCACGGACGGAGAGTTCAATCTCGTTCACGGACATATTCAGAAGCTTCTTGAGTTTCTGGTTTTCCTGGTTGGCGGCCTGCGGCGTCTCGTCAAACGTGACCTGCGCTTCATCGTAGTTATAGAAGGGCTCAAGGTGCTTGCGAAGAATCGAGCTGGCTTGCTTGAGAGCCTCTTCGGGCTCGATGCGGCCATCCGTCCAAACTTCGAGAACGAGCTTATCGTAGTCGGTGCGCATACCAACGCGGGTCGCCTCGACGGCGTACTTCACGCGGGTGACAGGCGAGAAGATCGCATCCAGCGGGATCACGCCGATCGGCATGTCGGGATACTTGTTCTCTTCGCCGGTTGCGAATCCGCGGCCCACGCGAACGGTAAGTTCGGCTTCAAAGCGCTGCTTTTTATCGAGAGTGCAGATGATCTGGTCCTTGTTCACCACTTCGACACCGGTGACTTCCTGGATGTCGCCAGCCGTGAGCGCGCCTTCGCGGTTCACGTTGATGGAGAGCGTGCGTGGCTCGTGGTCTGCGCACTTAAATTTCACCTTCTTGAGGTTCAGGACGATGTCCGTCACGTCTTCCACCACGCCCGGGAGCGTCTGGAATTCATGGTTGGCACCGGTGATTTTGACATTGGTAATCGCGCCACCTTCGATACTGCTGAGCAGAACGCGGCGGAGTGCATTGCCAACGGTCACGCCGTATCCTTGCTCGAAAGGCTCGGCAGTGAATTTGGCGTAGGTTGCTGATTTTGTGGTCTCGTCGGCGACAGGCACCTTCGGGAGTTCGAAACGTCCAAGACGTACGGACATAATAGTATGTTTTTCTTTAATTCCGGCCCCTAGAAACAACAGGCATTGGCCCGCCATCACTAAAAACCATTTCATTTTCGCTGGGTTTCCCTCGGCGCAATACGACCCGAAGTCTGACGACCCGGGCCCGAGGACCTACAGCGCGATTTGTGGTGCGCTTTCAACTCAAGGGCCGGAGAAAAGACGAGAGCGCCCCTCTTTGCAAACACTTTTTCTAAAAGTCCGCTTGCCAAGGAACGAAGCGCTCTGCATTCTCCCCGCCCGTTTGAAACGGAAAGCGCGGTTAGCTCAGTGGTAGAGCATTACCTTGACACGGTAGGGGTCACAGGTTCGAAACCTGTATCGCGCACCATTTCACGCCCGGCAGTCGCCGGGCTCAGAAGTGCTTTATTAGAGCCTTTTTGGGTGTTTTTGGCGCGGTGTTTCTGCTTTTAGTCGGGGGCTTGAAAAAGCCTGTTTTCGCCCATACTTGCCACTTTTGACGTGCATTGGACGTGTGTTGTGGCAGCTTGCTTCGGTGAAGATTCGGCGGATCGTTTACAAGTCTGGCAAGGCGGCGTGGCAGCTCGATTATGGGCTGGTCACTCAGCCGGATGGATCGCGGAAACGTCGGCAGGTCTATTTTCCGACGCGGGATGAGGCGGCGGGGGCTTTGGCGGCGGAGAAGGGTAAGCGGCAGCGGCATGGGGATTCGGCAGTGGCTTTGACCGAGGATTTGCGGGTGAGGTATTCGGCGGCTGATGCGGCGCTTTTGGCTGCGGGGGGAACGATTGAGCAGGCGGTTGCGCTTTTTTTGAAGCAGGCGAAAGCGAAGGTGGAGCCGGTGACTTTGGGGGAGCTTTTTGCGCGGTGTTTTTCGGCTAAGAAAAAGCTCGGGAAGTCGGAGCGGTATTTGCAGCAGTTTTCGGTTTCTTGTTTGTCGTTTGTGAGGGGCCGGGAATCGCAGCTCAGTCACACGGTGACGCGCGGCGATGTGAGGGCTTGGGTTTCGGGGAATGGTTGGGCGTGGAAAACTCAGAAGGGGTATCTTGGCGATTTGCGGGCGCTGTTTAATTGGGGCATTTCGGAATGCGGGTTGCCGATGAATCCGGCGACGGCGGGCGATGGGGAGCGGATTGAGCTGGCGGCGAAAGTGGAGACGGAGATTGAGCTGTTGACGGTTCGAGAGGTGCGACGGTTGCTGATTGTGGCGTCGGCGCG
>JAYSTZ010000265.1:0-1738 GCA_043719365.1 Verrucomicrobiaceae bacterium
CGGGGCATGTTCGCAGACAAGCGGGCGAAGCGGGTCGGCGACATCGTGACGATTGTCGTGCAAGAAACCGCTTCCGTTTCCAATTCAGTCCGCTTGAAAACCGACAAGGACGCGAAATCGAGTGTCATCGGCACAGCAAGCAATGTCTTAAATCAGTTTCTAGGAAACATTCCGAAGCACAATCTTACCAAGGAAATTCAAAAGAACTTGCCCGACGGAGTTACGCTGCCTTCACCACCCGCGCAGGTGGTCGATGGGAGTAATTCATATAGCGGCGGTGGAGACATCAAAAACAGCCAAACTATTTCCACTCGCTGCGCTGTCCAGGTGATCGACACGCTTCCCAACGGAAATCTAGTTCTCGAAGGAGTGCGACAAGTATCCTTCTCCAAGGAGCGGCAATTCGCGTCCTTCCGCGGAATCGTTCGCACCTACGATATCAACCCGGACAACACAGTGCTCTCCAGCAACGTAGCAGACGCGCGGATCGAAGTGGTATCCGAAGGTACGCTCACAGAATCCCAAAAGAAGGGCTGGTTGTTGCGACTGAACGACAAGATCAACCCTTTCTGAAAACCACAATCGCCATGGCCTTTCGCCACTATCAAACTCTTATATCCGTCCTGCTATCCCTCTGCATAGTCTGCGCCGCTAGGGCAGCCCGGATTAAGGACGTTACTTTAGTTGAAGGAGGACGCGACAACCAGCTTGTCGGCTATGGACTGATCGTGGGCCTCGCGGGCAAGGGTGACAGTAAACTCTCTTACACCGTGCAAAGCATCGCCAATGCGCTTCAGCGATTTGGAGTCAACGTGCCACCTAATTTAATCAAATCGGACAATGTCGCTGCCGTCATGATTACGGCGGATATTCCCGCATTCAGCAAGCCAGGCTCGCGTATCGACGTCACGGTTTCGTCCATCGGCGATGCGAAGACCATTCAAGGCGGCGTGCTGCTCCAGACCCCGTTGCTGGGCGCTGACGAGATGGTTTACGCAGTCGCTCAAGGAGCGATAGCGGTCGGGGGCTTCCTCGGCGGTGAAGGAGGAGCCGGCGGTGCTACGATACAAAAGAATCATCCGACAGTTGGCGCAATCAGCGGTGGAGCTCTCGTTGAAAAGGAAATCGCCGCCCAAATTGTCCGGGACAAATCCATCGAGCTCTTGCTGCTAAACGCCGATTACGCCTCCGCGGCCCGCATGGCAGAGGCCATCAATAACGTATTCCCCGGCACCGCTCTCGCGAAAAACGCCTCGGCGGTGAATGTATGCGTGCCCGACGAATATCGCGGCTACGAGGTCAATTTTATCGCGTCGCTCGGTGGCATCGAGGTCCAGCCAGACAACATCGCGCGGGTCGTAATCAATGAGCGCACGGGAACCATCATCGCCACTTCAAATGTGCGCATTTCCACCGTCGCCGTGAGCCATGGTTCCCTCACGATCAATATTGCCTCAAGCCTCGGCGTGAGCCAACCCAACGCGTTCAGCCCTCAAGGGCAGACGGCCGTCGTCCAGGGCACCGAAACGAAAGTCACCGAGCAAAAAGGCGGTTTTACGGTCGTGGAAGAACCACCGACGATCCAGCAAGTGGCGTCCGCACTGAACGCGCTCGGGCTCACAACCCGCGACATGATGGCCATCTTTCAAAGCATGAAGAGAGCCGGTGCGCTCCAGGCAGACTTGATTCTCAACTAACCATGACTATTCCACCGCTCGGAGTTCTCAATGCCGAACCC
>JAYSTZ010000266.1:0-3990 GCA_043719365.1 Verrucomicrobiaceae bacterium
TACATTATCATTTTGTGCTCATCAGTTTGAGAATTCCAGCGCTCCATTAAATCAAAATGATGGGCACAGAATGATGGTCTATTCCTTTTGGCAGTCATCGCTGTGCAGAATCCAAAGTGCACAGAAGCGAACCGACTGAAACGCTACACGAATAGGGGCGTAATAAAGTAGAATTATCCCCCCGGTCGAGCCACCACCACGATTTCGCGCTTTCCCTCGGCGCTGCGATCCGACACTTCTGCGCTCTATGCAACTACCAGTCGCAATGACCATCGCGGGCTCGGACAACAGCGCCGGAGCGGGTGCACAGGCGGACTTGAAGACGATGTGCGCCCTCGGCGTGTATGGAGTTACTGCGATCACTTGTGTCGTTGCGGAGGTTCCGGGGAAGGTGAGTGCGATTCAGGCGATCGAGCCCGGAATTGTGGCGGAACAGATGCGGCTGCTGTTTGGCGCGTATCCGATTGCGGCGATGAAAACCGGGATGCTCTACTCACGCGAAATCATGGAGAGCGTCGTGCAGGAATTTTGCCGCCAGCCTCAACTCCCGGCGCTCGTCGTCGATCCGGTGATGGTGGCGACCAGCGGCGATTCGTTGCTGAAAGGAGACGGCGTTTCATACTACAAGGATGTGCTCTTTCCGATGGCGACGCTCGTGACTCCCAATCTCGACGAGGCGCGCGTGCTCACAGGGCGCGATATTTCGAGTATCGACGAAATGAAAGCCGCCGGACTGGAACTCGTGCGGCAATACGGATGCGCATTCTTGATGAAAGGCGGACATCTCCGCGAGGCCGTCGCCCGCGATTTGCTCGTGACTGCGGACGGAGCTGTGGAGGAGTTCAGCGCGCCGTATGTCCCCGGCGTGAATACCCACGGGACCGGCTGCACTTACAGCGCCGCGGTGGCTTCCGGGCTTGGCGCAGGGCTCGGGCTTGTGGAGGCTGTGGCGCAGGCAAAACACTTTGTCTCCGCAGCGATCGGAGGCTTCCTCCGGTGGGAACGTCCCGACGGCACCACGACGGATGCCCTGCATCACTTTGCGGGAAGTGATATTAAAAAGTAGCTCGCGACGAGCTTCGCGAGTATCGCATTTCATCACGCCATGCTGCTCGTCATCGATAACTACGATTCTTTCACCTACAATCTCGTCCAATACTTCGGCGAGCTCGGAGCCGAGCTGCTTGTAAAACGGAACGACGAAATCACGCTGGACGAAATCGCGGCGCTAAAGCCCGAGCGCATCTGCATCTCGCCCGGACCGTGTACGCCGAATGAAGCTGGGATTTCGTGCGACGTGATCCGCCGCTTCGGGCCATCGACTCCGCTGCTCGGCGTCTGTCTGGGGCACCAAAGCATCGGATACGTTTACGGCGGCGACGTCGTTCGCGCAGACCGGCTGATGCATGGGAAAACATCGCCCATCATCCACAATGGAACGGGCATCTTTGCTGGATTGGCGTCCCCGTTTGAGGCCACGCGCTATCACTCGCTCATCGTAAAGCGGGAGACATTCCCGGCATGCCTGGAGATTACGGCGGAGACGAAAGAAGGCGAAATCATGGGCCTGCGCCACCGCGAACTACCGATTCACGGCGTGCAATTTCACCCGGAAAGCATCCTGACGCTGGAAGGAAAGCGCTTGCTCGGAAACTTTCTGGCGATGTAGCAGTGGCGCTACTGCTCGCCCTGTCGCCAGGTGATGGTAAGCCAACGTGTTTATCGGCTCTGATTTGTGACTGGTGAGAAGTAATTAGTCGCAAGCGGGAAAGCCTATCCAACACGCTTGCGACCAGTCACAACTCGCGATTTACAAGTCACAACCGGATTGCTCAAGCCGTTACCACCGACTCACGACTGTCAGAGCACTACTGCGCCTCTGCCTTCTCGGCATCTTTCACGACCCCGCGGGCGAGGCCCACGAGTAAATTGCACGCTTCACGGCACAGCAGCGGAAAGGCCGCGCGCTCGTGCTTTTCGGGCGGCAGACTGGAAATTGCCTGTCCGGCATCGAGTCGCCAAAGCATCGTCTTCAAGCAGCGCGAGCACTGCTTCCCGATCATGGCCTGCGCCTGCTCGTCTGTGATCTTCTGCGTGATTCGATACATCCCCGTCTGCCGTGCAAGCGTCTCGCGAAGGTCGGTGGGCACAAGTTCGCCACGAGCGTCGGCATTCCACAAGCCGAGCATCGCCGGGTAAAAATAGTCGAGCGCCCGCACCAACTCAGCGACGGTCGGGACGATGAGCCTCCAGCCGTGTTGCAAGTCGCGCGTTGTTTTGATCGGTCGGAAGACTCCCGCATCGTCGAGGTTCGCAAGCGTGCGCGCGTCCTGCCAGCGGCAGTAGGTTTTGAGTTCTCCGGAGTCTTCTGCGTGGCGAAGTTCCCATCCGTCCTGCAGGCGCGTGATTGCGGTTTGTCCGATGGTATTCCCGCCGTCTTCGAGCCAGCGGGTGAATGCGGTGAGCGTGTTCATCGAGCGATGGCATCGAATGCGGCGACCTGATCGAGAATCACATCGGCGAAGCCCGCTTCAGTGCCGATGGAGCTTGCGTAAAACAGCGTCTTTTCGCGGAGTCGATACGGGTTCCCGGCGAAGACCGATGCGCCGTCCGCGCTTGCCGCACCGGGCGATTCAGTCGCGATGCCGAGCAGCACGGGGATGTCTTCGTAGCTGTGCAGACCGTCCGCGATGAAAAACGGGACGACCACGACATTGGGCTGCGCCGCCAGCGTGGCCCAGTCGGAAATGAGCGGTGCCTCCTCCATATACGCGCTCAGCACTTCGCCGTACATTCCCATCGCCGCGATTCGATCCACTTCCCGCTTCGCAGCGACCGCCGAGTTGTCGTTCAGATTCGTCCCGTGTCCTACGATGAAAAGAGTCGTCTCATTCGGCGGCACACCGGGAGCGACCGCTGCGGCCCGCGCGAGCAGCAGTTCGGTCATCTTTTCGTGACTGCCCACAGGCTCGCAGTATTTCACCGTGCGCCCCCCGATTCGCGTCACGGGGCCTTCCAGCCCAAATTCGCGGGGAATCACGGTGCGGGTGAAATATCCTTCGCTGATGAAATTCGGCACGACATACACGTCGTCGCTCTCCACGCAGTTCAGCACCTGGCGAAAGCTCGGCTCCTCCTTCCAAAACGCGCAGTGTACCTCGCCGAAAATGCATCGGTCGATGATTGCCTCCGCGTGTTCAAATGTGGGCGCGCTCGAGTCAGGGTTGAGCGTGGACCCGTGGCCGACGATGATAAGTGCGCTGTTCGGTTTGCTGAGCATGAGCATGAATTCGCTACGCTCTACGCGTCAGGCTGTCGAACGGTTTCCTACGCCATCCGCCGGCATCACTCTCCCGCCCCAGCGCAGTGCTCTCGCTTCAAAACACCGTGGTCAGGCTTTCGAAAGCCAGTTCATCGTCTTCGACAATGGTGCGTTTTCGGAGGTTCAACGACGCGTGCGTGGCTTCGGGTGGTTTTGTGACCGCCACAAACCCTTGGTTCTCCTCCCCCCCGCACGCCGAGATCACCGACGCACTCGCGGGCTCGCCGACCCGCTTCAAAAACACTTCGAGCAAAACATTCGTATCGAGGAAAACTCGCATCTACTTTACATGCTTCTCCATGAGCCGGGCTGTGCGCTGCGCGTCCAGCTCATCATCCGTCACCGGAGCACTGGCAACGCCAGACCAGCGACGGAGGAACGCCGCGACTTCCTTGTGTTTGTCCGCCTTCACCTCCTGCCGCACGGCCAGCCGCCTGCGCTCCCGCCAAGCTACTAAAGTCTCCACATCTGATGCTGGCAATTCCTCGATAGCCTCTTCGATTTCAATCAGCGTGCTCATGCGCGGGAAATGCCCGATGCTCTACGGCCCGTCAACTCACTGGTTGGGGGGACAAAGAAAACGTCATTGAGCATTGAGCCGCATTTCATCCATCGACTTTTGAGGGGCGGATTTGAATGCTTTTAGCACACTGACCTCCATTTACGGA
>JAYSTZ010000267.1:0-1737 GCA_043719365.1 Verrucomicrobiaceae bacterium
ACCCGCGCCTTGCACGGGAACGAACCGCGAGTTTCCCCAACTCCTTCCTGATTGATGCGGCTGCGCCGTGGGAGACTGTGCCAAGGGCGGCGGACGCGCGCCCAAGGCACAGACTCCCGAGATGGTGGGCCGTGGGATGAACTGCGTCGTCCTCACTTCGCTCCCGGCCTACTCGCTTCGCGCTGCGCTCCGCGAACGGCCTCACGCTGCGTTGCGGGCGGCGCAGATCATCATTCGATCCTCCGGGCCGCGCCCTCGTCGCACGAAACGCGCCGGAGGAACCGTCACGCTTCGTGCGGACCCCCGCCCGGCGAATGTTTGTTGGACCTCTGCTCAGCCTCCGTGGGAACTCCGGGGAGGCTTCGTGTCGGCCAACTTGGGTAGGTGCCGCCTCGCTGCGCTCGCCCTGCGCTCATTGCCGCGCGGGCTAGGGAAAGAGAGCGAAAGGTGTTCCCTTGCTGCTCGGCGCTGCGCCTGCGCTGCGCTGACATAGGGCTAGAGAGACTCTCCACGCAGCTTGGGCATGAGCTTGGCGAACGCTTTGTCGGCGAACTCTTGAAGGGTCTGCCCACTGGCGAGGATGGCGTCGCGCCATTCGGCATTGATCCAAAGCTCCACGGCGACTCGGCCCGCCTCGCGCTTCTTTTCGCGGTGACGGCGCACGCGCTCCCGCGCCTGTTCGGCGGGTGTGAGCTTCGAGGTCTTCGGTCGGCCGGGACCGCGTGTTTTGGGCTTGGGTTTTGGGTGTGTGGAGCGAGCCATTAGCATCACTAGATACGAGCACCGACGGCCTGCTTCCAGCGCAAAGTTTCTTCACGAAAGCCGCATCTTTTCCTTGCAATATCGTATCTAGTAACGTATATGTAAAGGCGTAACAACTAACCGAGGGTGCCACTCGTTAAACGGCATTTTCCAAATGAACCAATCGAACCTAATCCTCCACTGCGGCGCGTCCAAAATCGGACGTGAGCAACTCGCCCAAGCCTGCACCCCGGAGGGAGACAACACTTGGTGTCCCATCCCACATGCGACACTCGTCTCGGAAGTGGAGGGCGCACTGAACCGCGCAAACATGCGCATCGTCAATGAGGCCCACGGCATGAGTGCCGATGGGGCTCGTTACTTCGGCCTGCTCCAAATCGTCAATGGCGATGAGCAGGGTGATTATTGCTACGTGCTTGGCCTGCGGAATTCCCACGACAAACGGTTTCCCGCCGGTCTGGTGGTGGGGTCGGGAGTGTTTGTGTGCGATAACCTCGCCTTCTCCGGTGAGATCAAGATCGCGCGCAAGCATACGCGCTACATCGTGCGCGACCTGCCGGGCTTGGTGTCCGGCGCGGTGGGTCAACTCGGCGATCGCTGGCATGAACAGGCGGAGCGGATCAACGCTTACCGCCAGCACGAACTGACGGATGCGCAGGCGCATGACTTGGTAATCCGCGCGCTCGACAATCGGGCAATCACGGTGACGCAAGTTCCCGCGATTTTGCAGGAATGGAGGACACCACGGCATCCCGAGTTCGCCGTCGATGGCCGCTCCGCGTGGAGGTTCTTTAACGCGGTCACGGAGGCCGCAAAGGAAAGCGGACTGTGGACGCTCCCGCAGCGGACGCAGGCGCTCCACGGCTTGCTCGATGGGGAAGTCGGGTTGTTCAGCCAAAGCTAATCCACTCCGGGGAGCCGTCGCCCTGCGAAGGGCGGCGGCTTTTTCCGGCGGCAATCTCACCCACGAATCTC
>JAYSTZ010000268.1:0-9765 GCA_043719365.1 Verrucomicrobiaceae bacterium
GTCACAAATCACAGCCGATAAACCCGCCGGCTTACCATCACATGACGGCTGACAGAGCGCTACCGTCGCTCGACCGCGCCGCTCCCCTCGCGCACGTGCTTCAAGTCCGCGACGATGATGAACGTCACGATCACGAGCAGCGACCAGGATGAGATTTTCCCAGTCGTGACGAGCGACCATGCCTTTGCCTGGTTCGGGTAAACCCACGCGCCGAAAAACGTGGCGAGATTCTCCGCGATCCATACGAAAAATCCGATCAACACAAAGCTCGCGACGAGCGGCATGCTCCGTTCTTTTTCCACGATGGTGAAACGGACCTGCGTGCGCGCGAACACAATGATCACCGCCGCGACGAGCCACCAACGCACATCCGGAAGCCAATGGTGCGCGAAGAAATTCGCATAAATAAGCGCGCTGAGCGTGATGGAGATTCCGTGCGACGGATAGCCCGTAAGCCGCAGTCGCATGATCCGCCAAGCCTGGCACATGTAGCTCGCGACGGCGGCATACATGAATCCACTATAAAGCGGCACGCCCCAAAACTTCGTCAACGCGGGCTCGGGATAGCTCCACGAGCCCACATGCGGCTGCACTTTAAAGAGTTCCAGACCGAGGCCGAGCGCGTGGAAAATCGTCAATACGCCAGCCTCGGCGAGCGTCTCGATGCGGGTGAGAATGAGAGCGATTTGAATCGCGATGGCGGCGACAAAAATGAAGTCGTAGCGTGCCATGCCTCCGAGGGGGATGGATTTCGAGATCATCAAGACAACGAGAAAACTTCCGGCAAAAATACAGGCGCGTGCTTCCTTCACCGTGAAAACGAAGAGCTCGTGGAGAAAGGCGCGCATTCTACTCCCCGGTGAGATCGAACCGGTCAAACAGCCATCCCAGCCACGCGATTCCGGAGGCTGCTTCCATCGCGAGGACAAATGCTGCCGTCCCGGCCGTGGCGACGATTCTCCAGGTAACGTCCAGCGGAAACATGCCGGCTCCGAACCACGCCGCTGCGCCAAAGAATGCAACCGGAAGACACGCAACGGCGATGATCAGGATCTGAAGAATTCCCATTAACAGTCGCAGCCCCATGACTTCCATTCCTCCACCGCCGGATGATCCTGCTCCTGCTTCGCCGGGTTTGAACCATCCCGGAAGCGCGAGCGCCGCTGCGGATGGGAGGATGGATGTCCCGAGATTAAACAGCGGTAAAAAGAGGGCCAGACCGATGACAATGAGCGGGACAACCTCGCCGATTGCGTGGCTTTTCGGAACGATGAGTCCCACGACAAGCGCGGTCCCGGTCGCGAGCGCCATCCATTGAATCAAGGTCCCCAGGACGATGGGACCGAGCAATTCTCCGAGCGCGAATTGCCAGCCGGGCAGCGGATAGGTCTTCAGCAAATCCATGCCCGCGATTCCCTGCCGGAGCTGTCCCGCCGCCTGCTGCCCCACCATCACGAAGCTAAGCAGGAAAGCGATATAGCACGCCGCACCAATCGAAATCGCGAGCGTCATGAACGTAGTGGACGACTCCTGTCCCCGATGCTGGATGAGCCAGAATACGCCGCCGCCAAGCGCGAGGAAGAACATCGCCCAGCGCACAATCGTCTGCCTCCCGCCGATTCGGATCAGCGATTTCCAAAAGAACGCCGTCGCTTTAAATCCCGTCGCCCGCAGCCGAAAGACCGCAATCCGCGCCTTGCCCTTTCGCGACGTCAGCCGGACTTCGCCCTTCCGCGCGGCGGCGATGACGACGGAGCGGCGGCGGGCGGTCTCGATGGCGGCATCTTCGAACGAACCGTCCGCACGAACCACCCACAAAAAATGCACCGCGAGAATCCCCAGCGCCGGGCCAAGTGCCGTCAGAAATCCCATCCCCTCTCGCGCAAAGGACGGCGCGACGACCATCTTGAAAGGCGCGAGCATCCACGGGATTGCCCCCGCCTGGAGGAACTGCCCGATTGTCAGCAGCGAATCTGCGGGCTTGCCGCCGAGCGCGACCGGCTGCCCAGGAAGCGAGTTCCACGCATGCCAGACTGCGTATCCCAGCCCCGCGAGCACGACGATAAACACAACACGGCGCTTCCAATCCGAAAGGCCGCGCTCGTAAAGCCGGGAGAGCGCGAACGATGCGCCGATGCGGTGAAGCGAAAGGGTATTCAGAATGACCCACCAGCCTGCGGTCCGCATCCAGACATCACTACCCATCCGCCAACGCCCGGAGATCAAAGTGAAGAGAACCGAGATGAAGAGGAATCCCAATTGGGAGCGGAGGATCTTAAAAAGAATCAGCGTCGTCCTACGGATCGGCGCCGGAAAAAGGAACGCGATTTCCGCCTCGGTGAACGTGAGCGCGGCGCGCGAAGACGGGAGAATCCATGCGAGCAGGACGGTCACAATCAGCAACGCCGCCGCCGCCAAATTGATCCACACTTCCTGCTGCTGGGGCGGCATATTGAACGGCTGTGCAGGGCCAAGGCCGATGAACAAGAACTTGTAAAAATAGAAGTAGAAGTAAGCTCCCGCGAGCACGGCACCGAGGAGATACTTGGGCTGACGGAGCCGCTTGAGGCGATGGGTGATCGAATTGGCGAGCGAGCGGGTGATGAGGTAGCCGAGGGCGCTCACTTCCCCGCATCCTCCCCCGCGAGACGGACGAAAATCTCTTCGAGATCCGCGCCTTCATGAGCACCGCGAATCTCGGCAAGCGTGCCGTGCGCGACCTTGGAACCCCGTTTTACGATGAGGAAATGTGTGCACAATTCCTCCAGCAAATGCAGGAGATGCGAGCTGATGATGATGGCGACGCCGCGATCCTTCGCCTGCCGGACGATGAGCTCCTTGGTCCTGCGGATCGCGAGCGGATCGAGACCCGTGAGCGGCTCGTCGAAAAACATGACGCGCGGCTGATGAAGAAAGCCGCACGCGAGCGCGACTTTTTGCTTCATACCCCGCGAAAGCTCGGTGGCGAGAAGCTCGGTCTTGTCGCCCATGTCGAGTTCTTCGAGCAACGCCTGCCCGCGTTCCTTTGCATCGGCGACCTGATACAGTCGCGCGGTGAATTCGAGATGCTGGCGGACAGTAAGATAATCAAAAAGGCGGGGTTCGTCGGAGAAAAATGAGACCACCTGTTTTGCAGCAAGCGGGTCCTCAGCGATATCAATGCCGTCGATCATCACCCGGCCTCGCGTCGCCGGGATGATGCCGGCGAGACATCGCAGCGTCGTCGTTTTTCCAGCGCCGTTCGGTCCCACGAGGCCGAGCACTTCGCCTGGATGCACGGTGAAACTCAGATCAGTGACCGCGGCAAAATCTCCATAAAGTTTAGTGAGTCCATCGACAGCAATCATTCCAGTGCATGCACCTTCCAAGGATTCCCGCGGCGTGTCCAGCGTCGCGAAAGCGAAAGGGAACTTGCGCTGGCGCGCCGGGCTTGCTGGTTTGGTCGTCATGAAACTCGATGCACACCAGCATTTCTGGCGATACGACGCCGCGCAGTATCCGTGGATTCCGAATGGCTCGCCGCTTCACCGCGACTGGCTCCCGGCGGATCTTGCGCAGATTCAGCAGCCGCTCGGGCTCCAGGGTTCTGTCGCGGTGCAGGCGCGCCAGACGATTGCGGAGAGCGACTGGCTGCTCGGACTGGCCGATGCCGATTCACGCGTGAAGGCCGTGGTCGGCTGGGTGGACTTGCGCGCGGAGAACGTGGCGGTCGATTTGGAGCGACTGGCGCGGCACCCGAAGTTCGCCGGAGTGCGGCACGTCGTGCAGGATGAGCCGGATGATTCGTTCATGCTGCGCCCCGATTTTCTACGTGGGATCGCGCTCTTGCAAGAGTTTGGACTTACTTACGACATCCTCATTTTCCCGAAACAACTGCCGGCGGCGCTGGAACTGGTCGCGAAATTCCCCGACCGGCCATTCGTTTTGGACCACATCGCAAAGCCCCACATCAAAGAGGGGACGCTTGCACCCTGGAGTGAGCAGATTCGCAGGCTCGCAACCTCGCCCAACGTGATGTGCAAGCTTAGCGGCATGGTCACGGAAGCTGACCACAGTGCGTGGAAGCCGGAAGACTTTCGCCCTTATCTCGACGTCGTGCTCGAGGCGTTCGGCCCGTCGCGGCTCATGTGGGGCAGTGACTGGCCGGTGTGCCTCTTCGCGGCAGACTACGCCGGGTGTCTCGGGTTGGTGGAGGAATTCACCGGGGCATTTTCCGATTCGGAAAAAAGCGGGATTTTCGGCGGCAACTGCGCGCGCTTTTACAACATCAAAAACTGACATGCCCGCACCCGAAAATCATCCCCGCGATCCGCTCCACGGTATCACCTTGGAAACCATCGTCCGCGAGCTCCACGCACAATACGGCTGGGACGAAATGGCCGCGCGAGTTCCCATTCGCTGCTTCCAGTGGGACCCTAGCGTGAAGTCGAGTCTCACCTTCCTCCGCAAGACTCCGTGGGCGCGCAAACGGATGGAAGCGTGGTATGCGGACGAATTATATTTCAAGGCCCGCGAAGAAAAAGCAGCGGCGGAAAATCCAGAGAATCAGCCCCTTCCACCGCAGCCCTAAGTAGTTCCCGCAGGTCATTCACCCCGCCCGTCGAACGGTATCACTTGTTTCGAGGCGGGGATTCGGCTTTCACTGCGCGAATGCTTCTTTTTCCAGCAATCGATTTAATGTCCGGCGAGGTGGTCCGCCTGCGACAGGGCAAGGCGGAACTGAAAACGGTTTATTCCAGCGACCCCGCTGCGTTCGCGCGAAAATGGGAGGATGAAGGCGGCGACTGGCTGCATATTGTGGATTTGGACGCCGCCTTTTCCGGCAAGCAGAGCAATCTAGAGTCGGTGCGCGCAATTACCTCGGCGGTCAATATTCCGTGCGAGTTGGGCGGCGGGATTCGCGACGCCGACGCGATTCGTCGTGCGCTGGATGCGGGCGTTTCCCGCGTCATCCTCGGGACGAAAGCGGCGGAGTCGCTCGATTTTGTCCGCGACATGGCAAAGGAGTTTGGGCGGGAGCGCATCGCGGTGGGAATCGATGCGAAAGGCGGAATCGTGAGCGTGAAAGGATGGACCCAGGAGACCGGCCAGAGCGCGCTGGAGCTGGCCATCAACGCCATCGACGCGGGAGCGAGCACGATCATTTACACCGACATCGCAACCGACGGAATGCTGGCGGGCCCGAATTTCGCGGAAACTGAGCGCGTCAATGCCGCGGTTACGGCAAGGGGAGGACAGGTGATTCTCAGCGGAGGCATCGGCAGCGCGGAGGATGTCGTGAAGGCTGGCAAGATGCCGGGGCTCTACGGATGCATCATCGGAAAGGCTCTGTACGACAATGCTGTGAGTCTGCGTGATGTCGCGGGACGTATAAACGAAGCGTAACCCCAATGTTTTCGACTTTTGACCCTTCAAGCTTAATATAAACCATATTAATTTTTTATGCCAGCAAACACTAAATCGTCCAAACTCCGCGCGAATGCCGAGCGTCTCGCGGACATCTTCACCGTCATGCAGCGTTCATTCGTGCTCAATCTCTCGAAGGAACTCGCAGTTGGGAACGTATCATTTCCGCAGTACTTCCTGCTGTGCTTTCTATCATTGGAGGCAGAACCGCTTACTATGACAGCCGTCGCGGACCGGATGAGGCACACGACCGCCGCAGCGACCGGAATTGTGGACCGTCTCGAAAAGCTCGGCCATGTTCGGCGTGGTAATGCACCCAAAGATCGCCGAAAAATCTTGGTTCACATCACCGCGAAGGGCGAGGAACTCGTCAAGCGCGTGAGAAACGACATGGCGACTACGCTCGTCGGACTCATGGAGCATCTGGAACCGGAAGAACAAACGACGTGGCTGACAATTTACGAAAAAATATCTCCGCACTGCAAAAACTGAGGCAGTGTTTGATTGCGGCGCTTTTTGCCTCGGTTGCATTCACATCAGAAGCCGCTGAGAAAAAACGCCCTACGCTCGACGGTGACGTTACATTGGAACGCGTCGTTGCGTTTGCACTGAAAAACAACCCTCTGATTCGGGAGTCGCTTTATGAAATCCAGCGGACGCGCGGGCAGTATATCGAGGTGCGGGCCACGGCGCTGCCATCGGTTTCGGCGACCGGCAGCTACCGACAGGAGGACAAGGAACTTTTGGAACAGTCTAGTCGCAACACTGGCACTTTCTCAAGCTTCGGCGCGTCGTCGTCCGACTTCAATCGCGGGGGAGACAAAACGTGGCGGTTTGCGATCGAGACCAAGCAGCTCCTCTACTCCGGCGGGCAGGTAAAAAGCGCGATCACGATCGCGCTCAATTCGACCGACTCAGTCCATCTCGCGCTCCGCGATACCGTGGAAGGCGTCATCGCAAAAACCCGGCAGCAGTTTTACGCAATCCTGCTCAATCGCGAACTCATTCGCGTGGCAGAGGAGAGCATCACATTGCTCAACGAAGAATTGAAGGATCAGCAAAACCGGTTTGAGGCCGGAACCGTTCCGAAGTTCAACGTACTCCGCGCCGAAGTGGAGCTCGCAAACGCAAAGCCGGAGCTCATTCGCGCGAAGAACAATCATTTTCTCGCGTTGCTGGATCTCGCGAAAACGGCCGGAGTCCCGCAACCGAAGAACGCCCGTCCGCCGTTCGATGCCCACGGCGAACTGCGGATGGTCGAGCACGGGTGGACTTTGGAAAAAGCCCTCGCCACCGCAAAAACCCGCCGTGCGTCCCTCAAGGTGCAGGAGCGGAATGTCCTCAATGAGGCCGAGCAGGTCACCATCGCCCGCTCGTACGACAAGCCCCGACTCGAAGCAAACGCCGGCTATGAAATACACAATTCCCGACTCACCGACGACCTCTCCAAGGAAGCGAACGGATGGTATTTCGGGCTCTCGGGCTCTTGGAACATTTTCGACTCCGGAGCCACTCAGGGAAAAATCATCCAGGCTCAAGCGAAGCTCGGCACTGCCCGGGTCCGCCAGCAAGACGCCCTCCAGCAAGTCGAACTGGACGTCCACCGCGCGTTCGCACGAGTTCGCGAAGCGAAGGAACTCATCGCCAGCCAGCTAAAAACCGTCGAGCAAGCCGACGAAGCCCTGCGCCTCGCGAAGGAGCGCCTCGCAGCCGGAGCCGGGACACAACTCGATGTACTCGACGCCCGTGTTGCACTGACCCGCGCACGCACCACGGAGTTGCAAGCCCGCTACGACTACAATGTCGCAGTGGCCGAGTTCGACCGGGCAACCGGCGCGGATACGGTTTACGACGACACCTTCAAAGACCCCGCGCGCGAGAAAGCAAAGCTGAAGCTCCGAGCGGGCAAAGCAGAATTGAGACTAGCGGACTAGCGGGATGCTCCCGGAGAGATGGTGGTAAATTCCCGTGCGATGCTGCCGTGAGAGCACTACTGACTGCGCAGGTCGGTCATCATTTTGTCGATGTCCCGTGCCGCTTTGCCGATGTCCTTGAAAATCTCGAGCTTGGGCTCCCCTGCCGGATAACTCGCTGGATTTTCCTGCTGCTCTTTCTTTAGAAGCTTGCGGGCTTCTAGATTTGGATTCGTGTAAGGAAAATCGTCGGAGATCAACTTGCTGACCTCGGGCTTCAGGACGTAGTTGATAAACTTCATCGCGGCGTCTTTGTGCGGCGCTCCTTTTGGGATGCAAAGGCTGTCCACAAATTGATGCGCGCCTTCGACGGGCAGAACAAATTTATACTTCCCACTGCCTTTGCTCTTGTCCCACAGAATGGCCGCCTCGCCACTCCACACGATGCCGGCATCAACATCACCTTTGAGGAACTTCGTCTTCGGGCTGTCGGAATCGTAGGCTTTCACCTGCTTCAGCCACGTCTTCACGATGGGCTTCGCTTTCGCGAGGTTCTCCGGCGTGATTTCGTTGATTCCGATACCGAGGGTTGCGAGCGCCCATGAGACGATTTCACGGTTGTCGTCGAGCACGACGATCCGTTTGCGGTACTTCCCGCTGAAGAGGTCGGCGTAGCCTTTGATTTCGTCTTTAATCTTGTCCGTGTTCACCACGATTCCGACGGTTCCAATCATCCACGGAACGCTGAATTTGTTCCCCGGGTCGTGCGCAAGGTTGAGCGACTTCGGATCGAGATTCTTGTAATTTTCGAGCGCCGCAGTGTCCATCGGCTCCAACTGGCCCTGCTTGATGAGCGACTCGACGACATACTCGCTGGGCTGGATGAGATCGTATTTCGCGCCGCCCGCGAGGAGCTTCGCGAGCATCTTTTCGTTCGTGTCGTAGTTCTCGACATTCACTTTGATCCCGGTCTCTTTCTCAAAACCTTTGATCACTGCATCCGGCACATACTCTGACCAGCAGAAGAGGTTCAAAATCGGTTTTCCGGATTGGGCCTGCGCGCCCAGAGGTAAAGCGGTGAGGATGGCTGAGGTGAAAATGGCGGCGATTGCCTGACGACGGTTTTTGATCATGGAAAGCTCCTTGGTTAAATTGCGACTCATGTGAAAAATAGCACAGCAACGTGCGAAAGCGACATACGAATCACTTCCCCCTCAATTATTTGGGACCGCTTGTGCAGGTTTCGCGGCGACCACGGGTTTTGCGTCCATGTATTTGCCAATGTCCGCTGGCGCCAATGCGACTTTTGCGCCGCCCTCCGGGACATCGAGTTTCGCGGACCACAAGATCCCGTTGATGACGAGACGTCGCTGGCTTTCCACCTGCCAGTTCTTGTGCAAATCGCAGCCGGTAAATGCGAACGCGCGTCCGCCGTCGGCGCGGGTGTGCGACCATGCGATCACTTCTGTGCGTCCTGTGTTTGCCTTTGCATCCGCAGTCGTGCGCGACTTTTCGGGCACTGTACCGGCGAGCAATGGCGTGGCTCCGGCGGCGAAGTGTAGATTGTAAAGCCACCCATCAAGTGGCGCGGCGAAGGGCTCCACCCCGTTGAGAATCGCGTGCTTCACCGAAGGTGTGAATTCCATATCCCAGTGCCCGCGGCAGCCGATGTCTTTCATCCACGCGCCACCGAGCCATTCCTGGATTTTCGGAGCCCGCGCCTCGGGAACATCCACGGCTTGATGCAGCATCACGAGCCCTGTGCCCTTCGCCATCAGCGATTCCATTTTTGCCCAACGCGCTGCGTCGAGAAACGGGAGCTTTGGCCCGCCATCCGCGAATACCACGACCGCGCGCGCACCGTCGAAAATGCGTTCGTCCTTCGGCCATCCGTCCGCAGCGAGCACCGGACACACCGCGCCGTTTTGCTTTAGCCAGTGCGACATAAGAGTGCAGCCCGCGAAGTATTCGTGCTGCCCGGCTTTGTTGCTCACGCTCCCCGCGAGCAGCACGATTTTCGCGAGCTTCGGGTCGGCGGAGTCCGCTTCGAGCGGCACTGTTTTTTGCTCGGCGGTGAGCTCGGCGTGGGCGCGGATCGCGAGGAGTGCGAGGAGTGCGAGTTTTTTCATACGAGAATGTCTTTCACCACATGACCGGCGACATCGGTGAGCCGGTAGTCGCGTCCGTCGTGGCGGAAGGTGAGCCGCTCGTGGTCGAGCCCGAGCTGATGCAAAATCGTCGCGTGCAAATCGCGCATGTGGACTTTGTTCTCGATGGCAAAATGCCCGAACTCATCCGTCTCGCCGTAGCTGATTCCCGGTTTCACGCCACCGCCCGCGAGCCACACACTGAAGCCGTTTGGATTATGGTCGCGCCCCGTGCCGTTCTTCTCCGCGTAAGGCGTGCGGCCAAACTCCCCGCCCCACCACACGATCGTGTCGTCTAA
>JAYSTZ010000269.1:0-3973 GCA_043719365.1 Verrucomicrobiaceae bacterium
CGCTTCAAACGTATTCATCCTCGCCGGACTGAAAGACGGCGGCACGGTCATCACGGACGCAGGCGCAGGCATCGGCACGGTGAAGGTGGGCGGCGACTGGATAACGGGCAGCATCCTTGCGGGCGTCCGCAGCGACGGGTTTACTTTCGACACCACGCTTACGCTCGGAATCGTTTCGAGAATAGCATCGATCACAATCGGCGGGAGCGTATCCGGCGCTCTCGGGTTCGGGGCGGACTCCTACGCTTTTGCAGCACAACAAATCGCGTCACTGAGCATCAACAAACAGAAAATCGCGCTCAATAAGAACGCCCCCGACAATTTCGCACTGACCGCCATAGGTGAAATGCGCGTGATTGAGTTCGCATAAATCCGGATGGGTGTGACCTCACCGTGATGTAGCGCACGCGAATAGGAGCGGCGACAGCCGTAAGACAGCGGAAGGCATTCTTGTCGCCGACAGCGCGACAAACAAAAAAGACGTGCAGATTCCAAACACTACCCACAAGGCTGCTCTCGATTCCAAGACGCCTTCGAACCACTACGCTGTCGGCGACAGGAATGTCGCCGCTCCTTGTCGCTGCCGCGACTTACATCACGTAGCGGCCACACCCGTCCCGGAGATATTTCCCGGACGCTACCGCACTTTCTCCATCACAAGCGGCTCGCCGCCAAATGCGCTCTTCCCACCCTGTGTGGCGACAAATGCGGCGATCCGCTCGCTAGTGTCGGAGAGGGTGACGTCGGAACCGAACTGGTTCTTTTTGACTTTTCCACGGAGCTTGCCGGTGCTGACGGCATCGGCGAATACGCCCTCGCTGGCCATCCACAATTTGAGCCGTCCGCGCCAGTCGATTTCGTAACGCATGAAGCCGAAAGTTTTATTCTCTTTCGGCCCAGTGTTACGGAAGGAGAGAACATTCATCCCCGCGATGCGTGCGGTGATAAGTTCCATCGGCCCATGCGTCATTTTGCCGTCGTTCTTCGGGACTTCGACGCCGAGGACACTCATAAAGCCACGAATGTCTTTGTCGGAATGATGCATGTGGTAGAAGACGGTCTGGTCTTTCTCACGCACGCACCACGTGCCCTCGAGCGTGGAGTCGTCCACGTTCATCAAGGATGGAGCAATGGGATTTTTGGACTCCGGGTAGCAAGCTCCAAAGAGCATGGCGGTGGCGGCGAAGAGCACTCGCGTGATGATGTTCATGCGGGTGCGTATATCAGCGCGCTGCCGATAGTGCCGAGCCCTTTTTCTACAACGGCTCGTGGGTCTCGGCCTTGAGGATGTCGTCGATGGTCTCGCGGCGGCTGATGAGTTCGGCGGTGCCGTCGGGCTCGACCCACACTTGCGGCGCGCGGCCGATGGAGTTGTAGTTGCTGCTCATCGCGTAGCCGTATGCACCGGCGTCGTGGAGTGCAACGAGGTCGCCAACTCTGGGCCGCGGAAGCATCCGGGGCTGGAGCTCTTCGTCGGCACCGCCACGGGTGAAGACATCGCCGCTTTCGCAAAGCGGACCAGCGAGGACGATGGGCTCGGGCTCGGCGGTGCTGTCGAGGACTTCGATGTGGTGGTAGCTCCCATACATCGCGGGGCGGACGAGATCGACAAAGCCCGCATCGACCATGGCGAACGTAGCGCCGGCTCCCTTCTCATTGGTGCTGGTCTCTTTTACATCGTGGACTTCGGTGATGAGTTTGCAACCGGGCGCGACATAGTAGCGGCCGGGCTCGATCTCGAGACGGAGGTTGCGCTTCGCTGCGTCGCTGATGCGCTGCTGGCAAGAAGTGAAGAGCTCCCGGAGCGGTCCCACGGCGATCTGGGCGTGCGGGTCGCGGTAATTGTGCGGGATGCCGCCGCCGAGGCTGACGGCTTCGAGGTCCGGGAAGTGCGGGACCAATTCGGCATACTCGACTGCGAGACGCGTGAGGTTGTCGTGGAGTTCCTGATGCTGCGGGCCGCTGCCGATGTGTGCGTGGAGCATGACGATGCGCAGGCCGGCGCTCTCGGCTGCGGCGCGGGCGGCACTGAGTTGCTGGAACCAGATGCCGTGCTTTGAGGAAGGTCCCCCGGTGTCGCAGGTGTTCACGTGGCCGTGGCCGAAGCCGGGATTGATGCGAAGACTGACAGGCCCGCTGTAGCCGGCGGCCTGAAGCTGCCGGATCATGCCGGGCGATCCGATGTTGGGGAGTAGTCCGTTTTGCAAAACGACATCGAGCGCGTTGTCGCGAAAGACGTCGGCGGTGAAACAGACGACGGGCGGATTGCTGCCCGGCGCGTGCCCGGAGTGAAGTGCGCGAAGGGCTTCGTTGCCCGATACCGCGTCGATCCAAATCCCGGCCGCCGCCATTTCGCGGAGCACCTTGGTGGCGGGACACGCCTTCATCGCGAAGCGGGCCTGCACATTTGGCGCGCTGGTCATGAATTTGATGTCGGCAATGCGCTGGCGAATGACGCTGGCATCGTAAACCCAAAAGGGTGTCCCGACTTTGGCGGCGATGGAGCGGATGGTTGTGGTATCGAGCTTCATGAAAAAGGCCGCGGAACATGCGCAATGCCTGCGGGCGTGTCGAGAGGCAGTTTCTCAGAATCGCGGCCCGGCATGGAATTTCCCGCTGAAGGATTCCGATGGTTCTACATTTACCATTGCCGCGCGGGCTGCGCTCCGCTGAATTGCGCGCCCCCAGAATGACTCAACACTTTTTAATACACACAAAATCATGCTCGCAGCAGGTATCGTAGGACTTCCAAACGTAGGTAAATCGACTCTTTTTAATGCAGTGACGCGGACTCGCAAGGCGCAGGCGGCGAATTACCCGTTCTGCACCATCGACCCGAATGTCGGCATGGTCGTCGTGCCGGACTCGCGCCTTGCGGTGCTGAGCAAGCTGAGCGGGAGCAAGAAGCTCGTGCCGGCGGCAATCGAGTTTGTGGACATCGCGGGATTAGTGAAAGGCGCAAGTTCGGGGGAAGGTCTGGGCAACAAGTTCCTCAGCCACATCCGCGAAGTGAACGCGATTGTGCAGGTCGTGCGCTGCTTCGAAGACTCCGACATCACCCACGTCGCAGGCTCCATCGACCCGGTGCGCGACATCGAAGTGATCAATACGGAGCTGATTCTTGCCGACATGGCCGCGTGTGAAAAGCGCCGCGACCGCGTGAGCAAAGGAGCGCGTTCGGGCGACAAGACGGCGAAGGCAGAACAGGCCCTTTGCGAAAAGCTCATCCCGTATTTGAACGAAGGAAAACCCGCGAGCACGATCGAGCTTTCTGACGACGAGAAGAAGCTGATGAAGGAGTTCTTCCTACTCTCGGGCAAGCCGACGATTTTCGCGTGCAATGTATCCGAGGCCGACCTCTCGGCGCTCGCGCAAGGACAGGAATGCACCGCGAAGCCATTCGTGGATGCGGTGCGTGCGTATGCGTCGCAGCACTTCGGCACGGAGACCGTGGTCATCAGCGCACAGATCGAAAGCGAGCTGGTGGACCTCAGCGAGACGGAAGCGTCGGAATACCTCTCCGGACTCGGCGTGAAAAGCAGCGGCGTGAATGAACTCATCCGCGGCGTGTATCATCTGCTCGGCCTGCGCACTTATCTCACCACCGGCGAGCAGGAAACCCGCGCATGGACAATCCGCGCAGGCGACAAAGCCCCGGCGGCGGCAGGTGTGATTCATACGGATTTCGAGCGCGGATTCATCGCGGCAGAAGTCATCCACTACGACGACCTCGTGGCGCTGGGCTCGATGGGCAAAGGCCGCGAGACGGGCAAGCTGCGCATCGAGGGCAAGGAATACGTGATGAAAGACGGCGACGTAGTGGAGTTCCGCTTCAACGTGTAGGCTGTTCTGTACGGTGATTCGTCGCAAGCGCGAAAACCACACCAACCCGCTTGCGACAAATCGTAGCGGGGGTGACCGCTGCGTGATGTTGCGCGGAGCGCACAAGGAGCGGCGACATTCCTGTCGCCGT
>JAYSTZ010000270.1:0-1727 GCA_043719365.1 Verrucomicrobiaceae bacterium
TCGCGCTCGGCCATCCCCGGCGGAACGATGGATGACTGCCGGTAGGCCGCGCTCGTGACCATGAGCCGCACGAGCTTCTTCACATCCCAGCCGCTCCCGCGAAACTCGACGGCGAGCCAGTCGAGCAATTCCGGATGTGTCGGCTTGTCACCCTGCACGCCAAAGTCCTCCGCGCTTTTCACAATTCCCACTCCAAAAAATTGCGCCCACAGGCGATTCACCGTCACGCGTGAAGTGAGCGGGTGCTCGGGCGACACGAGCCATTTCGCAAGCGCAAGCCGGTCCTTCGTCGAATCTGCGGGCAGCGAGCCGATACGCGCGGGCACGCCGCGCTCCACCTCGGCGCCAGGCGCGGTGTAGGAGCCTTTTACAAGAATGTGTGTCTTCCGCGGCTCTTTGCGCTCACGCATGACCATTGTGCGCGGCATGGATTTCTCTGCGGCTTCGCGGTTTTTCTTCGCGGCTTCAACGCGTGCTTTCGTGCCGGCAAGACGCGGTTGCGTATCGAGGTAGAGCTTGGTGAGTTCCTTCTTCTCCGCATCGTTCCGCTGGTCGGCAGGTTTAGCGAGGATGGCTTTGATTTTGTCCGGCGTACCGCCGCGCAGAAGCGCTGGATCGTCAGTCGTCGCGTACAGTTTGAAATGCCCGATCGTATGCTGCCGCCCGTATCGTTGCATTAGGCGAAACGCCAGTTGCACCTTGCCCGGGCCGACCTTTTCCTTCGTCTCGAAAATAAGTGTCTGCGTCTTGCCAAACTCCGGCATGAGCGCCCACCCGCCTTTCTCCTTATCGCCGTCAAACACCGCCGCCGCCGAAAATCCGCCCTGCGCGAAACTCGTACTGACACCGCCCAGCGCGATCGGCCTGCCGCCCGCCTGCAATTCGATTTCGCTCAGCACAAAATTGCCGTTCTCCGGAGCGCGACCCGGACCTTTGTTCGTGAACGAATCGTGCGGCTGGACCTCGAGTTTAAAGCCCGTGATTTCACCAAGCTCCACATTGGTCGCGAAGACATAGTCATCCCTCTCCGGCACGGTGCCGCTGGCTAAAACGCTGCCGTCTTCGAGCTTCGCGAGCGTCGTTCCGTGGTCTGAAGAAAGCTCCTCGGGAACAATCGGCGTCCATTTGACCCCGACCGGTTTTCCGCCGCCGCCGATCATCGTTTTCTCCCACTCGGGTTGCTCTGCGAGCAGTTTCTTTTCGAGCTCGTCGCGTTCCTTTTTCACCGACTCCTCCACGGCTTTCAGCTCTTCGTTCTTTTGTTGCTGCTCGGAGCTTGCGAATGAAAAGACGGGGTTCGCGAGGCCTCCCGCATCATTCGCTCCGGTTTCGTCGATGGAGTTCCAGAACGCGGAAAGCTGGTAGTATTCCTTTTGCAGCAACGGGTCGAATTTGTGGTCGTGGCAGCGGCAGCAATTCAGCGTCAGCGCCAGCCAGGTGAGGCCGGTGGTTTCGACGCGGTCGATGACCGTCTCCGCAAACCACTCCTCGACGATGCGCCCGCCTTCCCCATTGAGCCGGTGGTTGCGGTTGAAGCCCGTCGCGACAATCTGATCGCGCTGCGCATTCGGGATCAGATCCCCCGCGAGTTGTTCGATGGTGAATTGATCAAACGGCAGGTCGGCATTGAGCGCGTTGATGACCCAGTCGCGGTATTTCCAAATCGAGCGCGGCGCATCGACGCTGTAGCCGTTGGAGTCCGCGTAGCGTGCGGCGTCCAGCCACCA
>JAYSTZ010000028.1:0-2143 GCA_043719365.1 Verrucomicrobiaceae bacterium
GGCCTCAGTCTCCTGCTGCTCGGCGATGGCAAGGGCGGGCTGACGCCTTTGGCACCTGAGCGTTCGGGCATCGAAATTGTGGGTGATGCAAAGTCGCTCGTGGCTACGGACATCAACGGCGATGGCCGCGTCGATTTGGTTTTCGGGATGAATGATGGCCCGGTGCGTGTCTTTGAAAACCAACACGTCGCGCCACAGAAGAGCATTGTTATCCGTCTCGTCGGAAAGCCCGGAAATCCCACAGGCGTCGGTGCCCGGGTGCAAATCCAGACCGGGAGTCGGCAACTGGTTGCCGAGGTGTCCGCCGGTGGCGGCTATTTGTCCCAATCGCCTGCGCGTCTGCGTTTCCCGATGCGGGCCGGAGAGGAGCCGAGGGCCGTAACAATCCGCTGGCCGGATGGGACAAAATCAACGCACCCGTGGCCGGGTGGCGCGGAGGCAGTGTTGAAACAGAACTGATTGCTGAAGTGCCGCTGCGGGTTCTTGCGGAGCGTGGACGCATACCATCTTGCAAAGACCATCAGACAGACGAGTGGGTGACTACGAAGGTCGCGAAGGACGCGAAGGAGGGGGCTGCATTCCCGTGTCATCTTCGCGCCCTTCGCGTCCTTCGTAGTCATATTGTTTTCGGATGATCGTATCAGTGAGCAATCGCTGGCCAGAACGCGGCCCAGTCGAATGGTCGGCTGAATTCGCCATGGTGGCATTTTACACAATCGCCAGCCGCGAGTTTTCGCATTCGAGCGCCCTCAATGTCGCCAGCCTCGATTCGAGCGATGTGCTTAGCGGCGGGCCCATGGCAACTCTCACAGCCGACATCGGTGAGTTTCGTCGCGGCGAATTCACGGCGGTAGCCGCCCGGTTTCTCGAAGCCGACGGTGTGGCAGCCAATGCAATTCGGGTCGGCGTCGGCTTTGCGAGAAACCAGTGTCCGAAATGCGTGGGAGTGTCCCGATTTCTTCCATGCATCGTTCGCTTTTGAGTGGCACACAGTGCATGATTCGCTGCCTGCATAAGTCGATGCAGCGCGGACTCCCGGTATCCGGTCGGGCGAGTCGGATGCAGGGTTGTCGATTGCGAGTTTGGTGGAGCGAATCTCGTCGCGGTATTCGACGGCAAGGCGGGCGACGTCCGCATGATCGGATGTTTCCGGAGTGACGAGTTGCACATCGCCGGCGGTCACGGTTGCCGCGCCCGGTGTGTCGAGCGTAAGCGCTAGTCGGCCAAGTGCCTTGGATTCATTCGTGACATGGAAGATCGCAGTTTTCCCTTCGTGGACTAGCTGTTGGGAGGGCTCTGTCACTTTGCCGCCGAGTACGAGACTGAACTCGGGGAACTCTTTTGCGAGCCCGTGGAGGCGGTCTTTATTGGTGAATGCGAGGAGGATGAGGAAGTCGGCATCGCGCTTCAATGAGGGGAGTATTTGCCCGATTGCGGTGCTCATTTTCTCGACACGAAGGCCGGTTCCGAGGGACTCGGCGCTTTCATCCATCACGCCGACAATGACGATGCGCCATCCGCCGCGTTTTGTAATGACGTGGGTCTTTACGAGCGGCGCGCCGGTTGCAGTATCCAGCAAGTTTGCGGAGAGGAGCGGCACGCTGGATTGCGAGGCCAGACCGCGCAATTCCGATGCGGTCAGGCGCGCTTCACGGTGGCCGAGGTTCGCCGCGTCGTAGCCGATTTTTGCGAAAGCTTTGTAAATATATCCAAGCTCGATTCGGTGGTAATCCTCCGGCCCTTCCAGCGCATCGCCGGCATCCAGTCGCAATGTGCCCTGAGCGTCCGGTGGTCCTATCAAGGTGGCGATTCGCGTGAGCCCGCCGAGCTGTCCGGAGAAGCATCCGCACGGAACGAGACGTCCGCGGATATCGGCGGTGAGCCATACAGTAAGCGGGTGTGGAGCAATGGAGTGGTTGCGCCAAAAAACAAATGCGCAAATTGCGGCGATGGCCGCGATGATGCCGATGCGTTTCACCGTCTAGTAGAGCAGCGCATAGACGAGCGCGTTCATATTGACCTGTGCGGCCTGCATGATTTCGTTGCCGCCGCAGCAGCAGCAGCCTTTGGCGTTCTTCACGTCGTTGAGCCCTTCCCGGGAATAGACCATGACGAGGCGGCCATTGATTTCCATCCCTTCGAC
>JAYSTZ010000271.1:0-3970 GCA_043719365.1 Verrucomicrobiaceae bacterium
GGATGAGGATTCGAGTTACGCGGACATTTCGAGCGCCGGTCTGTTCGATGCCGATTCGGTCAGCAGCGACAGGTCGGTAGAGATTGAGGCGACCTTCAGTTCAGGCGGTGTGACGAGGACAACGACCAAGGATGTGAGGATCCGCAATATCGCCAGCACGGCCACCTACACGCTCACTCGCAACGCCACCGGCGGTTCCATCGGCTACAGCCCACAGGCCAGCAGCTACGCGGCGGGCACGGTCGTCTCTCTTCACGGGAATGCCGATGGCGCTTACATATTCTCGCACTGGAGCGGTGATGCATCCGGCACCGAGGACGACATCACCATTCGCATGGACGGCAACCGTTCCGTGACGGCGCACTTTGTGCCCGACCCGACCGAGGGCTCGTTGCGCGTAAATATCTCTCCAGCGCAGGCGGTTTCGGAAGGCGCACAGTGGAAATACCGCAACTACAATTCTTGGCGCGATAGCGGCAACACGCAGGGCGGGATTCCGCCGGGAAACGGATACGTGAATTTCAAGGACATCCCCGGATGGGTCGCTTCGGACCAGATTCAGACGCCAGTCATCGGCGGGCAGATGGTCACCGTGAACGCGACCTATCGGGAAATCCTCGGAGCGGTGCAGGCGACAATTGAACCGGCCGCGGCAGCCGCAGCGGGCGCTCGTTGGCGGCTGGATGGAGGCGCGTGGCAGGAAAGCAGCGTCACACTCCAAGATGTCTCGACCGGTCCCCACAATCTCGAGTTTTCCTCAGTCGCCGACTGGGCGACACCGCCTTCCCAGTCGCCTACGGTTGAGCGTGGAATCGTCTCCTCCCGAGGGGCTGAATACAGGCCTCCACCCGGCTTCCCGATTATTACATCGGTCTCACCGCGCACGGGGCCGATTGAGGGCGGCACAACAGTGACAATCGATGGAGTCAACTTCCAGCCGGGCGCGGCAGTGAGATTTGGCGGCATCGCTGCGACCGTGACGCTGCAAAGCACATCCCGCATCGTGGTTACGACACCGCCGCGTGCATCGTATGGCACCGTTGCGCTGGAGTTAATTTCTGGCGGGCAATCGGTTGTACAGCGTGCCGGTTTCTCCTATCTGCTGCCGTTGGGTCAAAACCTCGAATTGGTCGCGCAGATCGGTGGTCGCATCGAGGCGGTGGCCGCGCAAGGCACCTACGCCTACACCGGGGAGGGAACGAGTTTCGTGGTGTTCGATGTTTCAAACACATCTGCGCCTGTGGAGCGCGGACGGATCGCGCTGCCCTATCTCGTCAAAGACATCGTCGTCTCTGGAAACCGAGCCTACGTGGCGTGCAGCAGCAGCGGGCTCTACGTGCTCGACATTTCGACAGCAACGGCACCCGCGATTTTGGGTTTTTACGACACGCCGGGGGAAGCTTTTGCAGTAGTTGTGGACGGGGGCACCGCGTACGTCGCAGATGCGACGGAGGGGCTGCAAATCCTGAACGTCGCCGATCCTGCGGCGATCACATTGATTGCGAGTCTGGACACGCCGGGAACGGCGACGAGAGTTGCTGTCGGTTCCATCGGAACAAGCAAATACGCGATCGTCGCGGATGGTATTAATAATGGCGGCATACGGATCGTAAACGTGACGACGCCAGTCACTCCGATGGAGATCGGCTCGATACCTTCCATCAACCGGTTCAAGGACATCAAGCTGGCTGGCGCTACGCTTTACGCGGCAGATTCGGGTCAGGCGGCAGTGCGCATCTATAATCTGTCGGACCCCGCAAATCCGCAGTATCTTAGCACCTATACCTCCGCACCTGCGGCAGTCATCGATGTGGTTGGTAGTCAGCTATACACCGCCACATCGGCAATTCGGGTCGTCAACGTCGGCAATCCCTCTTCGCCGCAGCAGACAGGCTCGAATTTCAGCTTCGGGGTTTCTGCCAATCGAATCGTTGTGAGTGGCAATATCGCTTACTTAGCCTGCAATAACGGCGGATTGAAATTGGTCTCCGTCGCAAATCCCAGCGCGATGTCGCTCCGGAGCACCTACGTGGGCCTCGGCGACGTTGAAACCGTGAGCATCGTTGGGAATACGGCCTACATCGGTGCCCAGGATGGACTGCACATTCTTGATGTAAGCAACGCTGCACGCCCACTGCGCATTGGCAAATTGTCCGGTGCCCGGGTGACAGACATCACGATCACAAACGGAAAGGCGTTGTTGGTGAATTACGGCGAGTCGAGCATTCGTGTTGTGAACGTTGCGCAACCGGCTACTCCGACCCTGCTCTCCACTTATGCGGGTATAGGCGGATGGGCTATCGCGCTAACAGGCGAAATGCCAGTTGTCGCCGGAGGGACGACCACATCTACACCACTTCCGAAATTGGAGTTGCTCAACCTTTCCAATCCAAGCTCCCCACAGAGTGCTGGCTCACTGATACTCGATACCGCGGCTGGGAACGCGGAAACCATCGCCACTGCGGGCCAATGGGCATTCGTCGGCCGCACCTACAAGTCTCTGGATATCGTGAACCTCGCTAATCCGGCTGCTTTGCAGCGGCTTGGTCAACTCTCCGTCAGCAGCTTCATCAACGATGTAGCTGCCGCTTCTGATGGAAACACCGCCTATTTCGCGGACGGCAATGGCCTGCACATCGTCAATACCACCGATAAAACGAATCCGGCTATCGTTGCGACGATCGACCCCCCGCAATCACCTGAAGCCACCGTCCATGAGGTGGCCGTCTCGGGCAATTTGCTTTTCTTCACCGATGTCTTCAACACTTATGTCTTTGACATTACAGACCCACTCACACCGCGGCAGGTTGCAATTTACGATACCTACGCTTCACAGACAGACATCAAAGTTCTTGGGGATTTAGTCTTCGTTACAAATCACAGCACCGGCCTGACAATTCTTCGGCTACTGGACGTGGATACGCCGACCATTGCGATCACCTCTCCGACGACGAATACGGCGTTCTCCACGACGAGCGCGATCATCTCGTTCGGCGGCACGGCGACGGATTTGCAGGGAGTCGTGCGCGTGACGTGGGAGAATGACCGCGGCGGTGGCGGCGTGGCGCAGGGAACGAATACATGGACGATTCCAGGGATCCAACTCGCGGCGGGCGTGAACGTCATCGCCGTCACGGCTGAGGACGCGCAGGGGAACCTCGCGCGAGACAGCATCACGGTGACCGCGACACTGCCGGACGCCACGCCGCCGGTGGTGATGATCACCGGGCCGACGCCTGACGCGGAGTTTGCCACGGAGAACGAAGCGATAACGCTGGCCGGCTCGGCCGTAGATAACAAACTGGTTACGGCGGTGAGCTGGACGGATAACCGCGGCAATACCGGTGTTGCTACGTTGACCGGGCTGACTTGGAGCGTCGAAGGGGTGGCGTTGGAGATCGGACCTACCGCCTTCACTGTGACCGCCATTGATGCTGCGGGAAATTCCGCCGCAGATGTGGCGACGATCCTGCGCATTCCGTTAGATAAAGCGCCCCCTTCTATCGCGATCTCGTTCCCGACTTCCGCGACCGAGTTTGCGACGGCGCAAGCCACACTCAACGTTTCGGGAGAAGCCAGCGATGATGTGGGCGTGAAGCAGATCAGGTGGAGCAATAATCGAGGCGGGGCAGGAATCGCGATGGGCACTGCCCTCTGGGCGGTGAATGGTATCGCCCTTCAAACGGGGTTGAATAGCGTCACCGTGACGGTGGAGGACGAGGCAGGGAAAACGTCCGAAGACAATCTGGCGGTGACCTACACGCCGTCCGATGCCGACGGGGACGGGATTGCCGATGCTTGGGAGATGCAGTTCTTTGGAAATTTGGGCGCAGCCAGCCCGAGCACGGACACTGGATCAAGTGGCGTCTCTGACTTTTTGAAATTTGCGTTTGGTATCAATCCCGCCCAGCCAAACCAACTTGCCCTTCCTCAGTCCACAATCCAAGAAGAAGGTGAAAATACCTATCTG
>JAYSTZ010000272.1:0-25716 GCA_043719365.1 Verrucomicrobiaceae bacterium
CGCGGCATTCCGCCACTCGCGAAGCGACCACTCAATCAAAGTGCCGCTTCGCGGGAATCAAAATGCCGCGAAGGGACTCGCGGGCTACTTTCTTTCGAGTGCCATGGTGAGCACGGAACACCGGCCCTTGCGCTCGCAGAAAAAACTTTGTTCGGATTTTTTGAAAGAATGGCGAAACCGACGCGTTCTAGGCCGCATGCACCTACGTCGTCTCATTTCGCTATTCTTCAAACTTCCCGCGCTCATTTTCGGTCATTGGACGCCGCCGCTCTGGCTGCCCAAGCTCGGGCGGCTCTTAGCGAAGCGTCCGCGAGTTTTGCTGGCCTCGCTGTGTGTGCTGATCGGGCTCGGCTATGGCGGGCGGGAGTGGTGGCTGTGGCGCGAGGCGCACAAGCCGCGGCCCCGCGAACTCGTCGCCGTGCGCCCCGTTTCCGCGAAGGCCGATGTGCCCGTCATCGGGTGGAATAAGGACACGAAAGGGCCGGACATTACGCCTCTCGTCGTGAGCTTCGATGCGGATGCGGCACCGCTCGAACGGATCGCGAAAGACGGCATGGCGAAAGCCGCAAGCATCGCGCCTGCGACGCCGGGCGTGTGGACGTGGACGGGTGCGCGTTCGCTGCGGTTCACGCCGGAGAAACCGTGGCCGGCGGGGACGCTGTATAAAGTGACCATCGACCCTGCCGGGCTGGCTGCGCACACGGTGAACCGGTCGCCGGTCGTAGAGTTCACGACGCATAAGCTGACTGCGAAATTCCACGCAGAGGCGTTCGACACTTCGCTGGAAGATCCGAGCGCTCATCACGCGGTGGGCTCGATTTCTTTTAACTATCCGGTCGCGCTGGAGACCGTGGAGAAGAGCATCTCGGTGACGGCGACAGGCGGCGGCGGGCTCTTCGTGGCGGGGAGTCTCGTGGAAGTAGAGCGGTCTGCGGATTCGCTGTTCGTTTTCCACATTCACTCGCCGAGAATCACGATTCCCGAGAACGAGGACTTCGTGCGGATGGCGATTTCTCCGGCCACGATCGCAATGTCCGGTGGTGCGACGCTGGGCTCGGAAGTGGTGACGAAGATCAAAGTTCCGACGCGAACCTCGGGCTTCAATTTTTCCAATGTGCGACTCCAGATCGTGCCGGGTGAAGACGGTGAGCCGAGGCAGCATTTGTTTATTGAGAGCGATGCGTGGGTGGTGCCGGGCACGCTCGCGAAGGCGCTGTCGCTTTGGGTTCTGCCGTCTCGCGATGAGGCGTGGACGACGGCGGATGTGACGCCTGAAGTGCTGAAAACTGCGGCTCCGGTGAAGGCGGAACTTGTGGAGGAGGAAGATGCGCCGAGGCACGCAAAGCAGTTCGTTTTCCGACTGCCGCCGCTCGCTCACGGGACGCTGTTCTTGCGGGTTCCAGCGGGCACGGCAGCGGTGGGCGGCTTCGAGCTGGGGCGTGCGTTCGAGTTGCCCGTGGCGGTCGCGGCGTATCCGAAAGAAGCGCGCATCGTGGGGGAGGGCGGCATCCTCGCGCTGAACGGCGACCGCAAGCTGAGCATCAAGTCGCGCGGCTACGAGCACCTGCGTTTCACGTTGGGGCGCGTGCCTGCGGGGCAGATCAATCATTTGGTCAGCCAGACGGGCGGCGAGTTTCAAGCGCCGGAGTTTCGGGGCAGCTTTGGGCAGGAGGACATCGCGCGGTTTCACCGCTCGACGCAGCACATCGCAAAGCGGAATGACCACGAGGCGAGCTATTCGGCGTTCGATTTTGCCGCCGCACTCGCTGGGGCAGACCCGAGCGACCCGGAGCCGTCGCGGGGACTTTTTTTCATCGAGCTCGAAGGCGCGCGAAAGCGCACGGATGACGACAAAGAAGCCGACAAGGACGACCCGGACCCCGATTGGGTGGTGCTGAACGGCGCGGGTGAGGACGTGGCATTTGACGATGAAGAGGACAACGGCGCGGCAGACCGGCGATTCCTTTTGGTGACGGACCTGGGCCTTTTGGTGAAGCGCAACGCGGACGGAACGCGGGATGTGTTCGTGCAATCTTTCAAGTCGCGCGACCCGGTCGCGGCGGTGCGCATCACCGCGCTGGCGAAGAACGGCGAGTCGCTCGTGGACATCGAAACCGACGCCCAAGGCCACGCTGCACTGCCCGCGCTCGACGGCTTGAAACGCGAGCGAAAGGCCGTGGCAATCGTTGCGCGGAAGGGCTCGGACTTGGCGTTCATCCCGTGGGAACGGGGCGACCGGAAGCTGGAGCTGACGCGCTTTGACATCGAGGGAATCCCGCAGAGCGAGGCGACTGCGCTCGACGCGTTCGTCTTCACCGAGCGCGGAATCTTCCGCCCCGGCGATGCGATTCACGTCGCGGCGATTGTGCGGCAGCGGGACTGGAAGGGCTCGCTGGCGGGCATCCCCGTGGAGCTCACGGTGACGAACGCGAAGGAAGAGGAGGCGGGCACTTTCCCCGCGAAGCTGACGGCGGATGGGTTCGTGGAATTTGAAGTGCCGACGGCGGAAACCGCGCCGACAGGCGTGTGGCGAATCGCTCTGCGCAGAGCCGGCGTGGAGAAGAAAAAACGTGGCGAGGACGAGGAGGAAGGGCAGACGCATCTCGGGCACACCGTCGTGCGCGTGGAGGACTTCCAGCCGGATCGGATGAAGATGTCCGCGAAGCTCGACCCAGCCTCCACCGCTGGCTGGCAAAAGCCCGGAGCCGTGTCGGCGCAAGTGAATGTGCAGACGCTCTTCGGGATCGCAGCCGCGGAACGGCGTGTGACCGCCACGATGACGCTCCACGCCGCCGCGCCGAGTTTCGAGGCATGGCCGGGATGGCGCTTTCACCTGCCGAACACCGCTCAGTTTGAGGGGAGGACCGTGGAACTCACCGAGCAGAAAACCAATGCTGAGGGGCACGCGGTTTTCCCGCTCTCGCTCGGGAGTTATTCCGCGCCGCTGCTGTCGGTGGGCGTGAATTTCGAAGCTTTCGAGCCCGATGGCGGACGCGGCGTTCGCGGCACGGTGAGCACGCTCATTTCGTTTCACGATCGGCTGCTCGGATGCAAAGCCGATGGCGACCTGGACTTCATCGGTCGCGACGTTCCGGTCAAATTGCGCATCGTCGCAGTCGGCCCGGATCTCCGCGCAGTGGCCGCGCCGGGATTGACGCGAAAGCTCATCGAGACGCGCCACGTCTCCGTCCTCACCAAGCAGGACAACGGCACGTTTGCATACGTCTCGCGCGAAAAAGACCGCGAGTTGGAAGCCGTCGCAACGGACCTTCCTGCGGGCGAAAGCGAGGTGCTGCTCCCGACGAGCAAGGCCGGGCGCTTTCGCTATGAATGGCGCGATGGAGAGGACTCTGTGTTGTGCGTGCAACCCTTCGTAGTCGTCGGCCCGGGTGAGCCGGGGCGGAACCTCGAACGCGACAGCGAGCTGGAAGTCACGATGCCCTCGCGGGAGCTGCGGTCAGGCGGCGAACTGGAGGTTGCGCTCCGTGCGCCGTTCACGGGCGGCGGGCTGATGACCATCGAACGTGAGCGGGTGCTCGGCTGGCAGTGGTTCAAGGCGGACTCATCGTCCTCGGTGCAGAAGATGAACATCCCTGCCGGGCTGGAAGGTTCCGCATTTGTCAATGTGGCGCTGGTGCGCGGGCTCGACTCGCCCGAGATATTTACGAACCCGCTCACGGTCGGAGTCGCGCCATTTCGCGTAGCGACCGATCAACGCAAACTCGGCGTGACGCTGGACGTGCCGGAGCGCGTGAAGCCCGGCGAGCCGTTGCAGATCGGCTACCGTTGCGAGCGCAAATCGCGTGTGGTGATTTGGGCAGTGGATGAAGGCATCCATCGCGTGACAAATTACCGGCTCCCCGATCCGCTCGCGTTGTTCTTTCGCCAGCGCTCGCTGGAAGTCGCGACGTGGCAGCTCATGGATTTGCTGCTCCCCGAATTTTCGATGCTCAAACAATCCAAAGCCTACGGCGGCGACGGCGACTCGGTCGCGCTGAACCTCGGGATGAATCCGTTCAAACGTCGCAAGGCCGCGCCCGTCGTTTTCTGGAGCGGAATCCTGGATGGCGGTCCGGAGCGGCGTGAGATTCGCTACGAGGTGCCGGACTACTTTGCGGGCCGATTGAATATCATGGCGACCGCCGTGGCGCTCGATGTGGTGGGCACGGCGCAGGCACAGACGATCGTCAAAGGCTCATTCGTGCTGACGCCCAACGCGCCGTTCTTCATCGCGCCGGGCGACGAGTTCATCGCCTCGCTGACCGTGGCGAATCAAACGGAAGGAGCAGATGCCAGCAACTCCGTCACGATCACCGCAGAATCCGTGGGCGCGCTCGAAATCCTCGAAGCGCCGAAGAGCCCGCTCACCATCGAGCTGAACTCCGAGGAGACCGTCCGCTTCCGCGTCCGGGCGAAAACGACGCTGGGCAACGCGGAGTTGAAGTTTGCCGCGAGCGCAGGAAATCAGCGAGTGGAAGTTCGTTCGACGATGAGCGTTCGTCCGACGACGCCATTCACGACGGAAATCCAGAGCGGCTGGTTCCGGCTCCCCACTCACGATGTGAGAGCGGGCCGCGCGTTGATGCCGGAGTTCGCGCGTCGTGAGGCAGTCGCGAGCACGACTCCGCTGGGCTTGAACCGCGGGCTGGAGGCTTATCTCGACGCGTATCCGCACGGCTGTTCGGAGCAGATTACTAGCAAGGCATTCCCATGGCTCGCAGCGGAGGATCGCGTTCGTGCGAAGCAAGCGGTGGGACACGCAATCGCGCAACTGGCCCGCAGGCAGGGACCGGATGGCGGCTTCGGCTACTGGACTTCCGGCGAGGTCGGCGGCGGGCTCGACTACGTCACGCTTTACGTCGCGCATTTTCTCACGGAGGCAAAAGCTGCGGAGTTTCAAGTGCCCGCAGCAATGCTCGATGGGATGCTGAAACGACTGAAAGCGATGGCGGCGATCCCGAAAGTCGCGACGCGCCACGACGCATCACTCCAGGCTGCGGCGATCTACTTGCTCACCCGCCACGGCGTGGTCACGACGAACTACGCGCTCAACCTGCGCGACTCGCTCGGGCAAATCAGCAAGGACGCGTGGCTGCCCGACAACTCCGCCGCGTGGCTCGCCGCGACATGGCGGCTGCTCAAAAAAGATGATGAGGCGAAGAAGCTGATTAACTCTCATTGGAAGGCGGTTCGAAGCGCGAAGGCTCCTGCGAGTGTGAACTACTTTTACGAGTCGCCACTCACGCAATCGGCACAATCATTCGTGGTCATCTGCCGCCACTTTCCGGAAATCGCAGGGACGTTTGGCTACGACGATCTGCGGATCATCACGGAGCCGATCTCGGATGGCCGATTCCATACGCTCGGTGCGGCGTGGTCGGTTCTCGCGCTGCGTTCGTATGCGGGACTGGCGAAGGATTCCGGAATCAAAGTGGGGATCAAAAATGTCGCGGACGCAGCGATCGGGATGGTGTCGGGGAAAATCCCATCAACGGTCGCATCACTCCAGTTCATGCTCGACCGCCCGGCGGGAGCGCCGGACCTCGGCGCATGGTATCAGGTCGTGGAAGCAGGCTACGACAAAGTCCCTCCAATGATAGCCGATACGAAGGGGCTCGAAGTCTCCCGCGAATTGCTCGGTGCCGATGGCAAGCCGTTCGGCGTCGCCAAAGTGGGAGACACGCTCCGACTGCGGGTCCGCGTTCGCAATGTGAATGCCCGTGCTCAGACCCACATCGCGGTGAACGAGTTGTTTCCGGGCGGGTTTGATTTGGCACCCGACGGCCTGAAGCCCGGCCTGCACGCAGTCCCCGGCAGCGAGTATGTCGATGTCCGCGAAGACCGCGCCCTCTTCTTCACCTCGCTCGGGGCGGGTGAATCGCGGGTCTTCGACTACGCCGTCCGCCCGACGTGTGCGGGGACATTCGCCATCCCGCCTGCCTTCGCGGAAAATATGTATGACCGCGCAATCCACGGTTCTGGAATCGGCGGAAGCGTCACCATCGCGCCACGGGAATGAAGCGGCGATTTGTAAAACTCCTGCGCGTCTCCGGGGCGCTGATCATTCTCCTCGCGATTGCCTGGCTGCTGCTTCCGCGTCCCGAGCTGTATCGGAAAGACTTGGGGTTCTCCGCGCAGATGCGTGACCGCGAGGGCCGCCTCATGCATCTCTCGCTGACTGACGACGAGAAATTCCGCATCCCCGCACGGCTGGATGGAATCTCCGAGACGATGGTCAAGGCGACGCTGGAGATGGAGGACCGTCGTTTCTTTTCCCATGTCGGAGCCGACCCTCGCTCGCTTCTGCGGGCCGTGTGGGGTACGGTGAGCGGGCAGAAACTCGGCGGCGCTTCGACGCTTACGATGCAGTATGCGCGGCTCCGTTGGGGGCTTCATACGCGGACTTGGAGCGGCAAGCTCACGCAGTTGTTCCGGGCGTTTCAAATCGAGCGGCACTACAGCAAGCGCGAGATTCTCGAAGCGTATTTCACCGTCGCGCCATACGGAGGAAACGTGGAGGGAATCGAGGCCGCTGCATGGCTGTGGTGCGGCAAGTCGGCGCGGGATCTGACGCTGCGGGAATCGGTGGCGCTTTCCGTAATCCCGCAGCGGCCCACAGTGCGGCGACCGCGCGAGGACAACCATGCCGGGCAGGCTGCGCAGGCGCGGCTGATTGCCCGACTGACGGACGCAACCGCGATGGATGCCGAATATTCACTGCGTCCAGTTCCAGTGCCGCGAAATGCACCGCACCTCGCCCGGCGCGTGGGCGGTGCGCTCACGACTTTGGACCATTCACAGCAGGCGACGGTCGAGCGGAGTATTGGAGAATTTCTCGAACGGTGGCATCCGCAAGGGCTGCGAAATGCAGCGGCGATTCTCGTTCACGCGCCGACGCGGGAGGTCCGGGCTTATGTTGGTTCGGCGGGTTTTTACGATGCGCGGATTCAAGGGCAAGTGGATGGAATCACCGCACGGCGCTCGCCGGGCTCCGCGCTGAAGCCTTTTGTTTATTCACTCGCGATGGATCAGGGATTGATTCACCCGCGCACACTGCTCGACGACACTGCGCACCGCTTCGGCAGCTACAATCCGGAGAACAGCGACCGTGGTTTTCTCGGACCGATTTCCGCAGCGGAGGCACTTCGCCGCAGCCGGAACGTGCCCGCGGTCGAACTCGCATCGCGCTTGAGCGGAGCCGGACTCGATGGCTTTTTGCGCAGCGCAGGAGTCGCGCTTGAGAAGCCGCCCGGAGAATACGGACTGTCGCTGGCACTTGGCGGTGGTGAGGTCTCGCTCGAAGAACTCGCCCGACTTTATTCGATGCTCGCGAGCGATGGTGTGAGCCGCCCGCTCATATTCACCGGGCAACCACACAGGACAGACCACGCGCCGTGTCTTTCCGAAGCAGCGCGGGTTCTCACGCTCAACGCGCTCCACGATGGAGCGCGCGGGATTTCGTTCAAAACCGGAACGTCGCACGGATTCCGCGATGCGTGGGCGTGCGGGGTCTGCGGTGATTGGGTGCTTTGCGTGTGGGTGGGGAATTTCAACGGTGCGCCCATGCCGGGTCTTTTCGCCCGCGATACCGCAGCGCCGCTTCTGTTTCAGACCGTTCTCCGCCTCGGGCTCCACGCTACGGAAAAGACGCGACCTCCCGGGATCGTCGATGTGGAGCTTTGCGCCGACTCGGGTTGCCTCGCAAACGGCGTTTGCCCGAACCGCGTGCGCGGCCCGTTCATCGCCGGGGTCTCGCCGATTTCCGAGTGCGATGTGCATCGGATGGCCGGCGGCATCGTGCGCGAATTCTGGCCGGCTCATCGCTTGGAGCAGTTCCGTCGCGCCGGTTTTCCCCGCACACAATCGCCGGACGCTGATGCGAGCACGCCGCCGCGAATCGTGTCACCGCAACCCGCCCTCACCTACGTCGTGCGACCGGGGAGGACGGAAAAAAACTCCATCCCGCTCGAAGCCGAAGCTGCCGCCGGGACACGCGCAGTGCATTGGTTTGAAGGCAAACACTACCTCGGAGTCAGCGCGCCATCCCAGCCGCTCCTTTGGCTGCCGACGCCGGGAAGATGGACGCTCCAAGCCGTGGACGACGCGGGCCGGGTGGCGCGTGTAGCCATCCACGTCGCTGCGGAGCGATAGGCGATCCATCGCGAAAGATGGAAGTTTGCCGCTGCGGTGGTTGCACTGGCGGCGCGGCGTCGTGTATCTCTCCTGCGGCTCCTCTCGGCGCGCACATTCATGAGTTTGCGATGGAATCATTCCACCACGGGTCTCGTTTTCAGAAAATGGAAGCGAACGACCGATGGCGGCAGCTTGCCTAAATCCGCAGACGCACTGCCATTTTATTGAGCGAAATCACGACATCGACAGAGAAATGGGACAAAGAAATCGTCCCAAAACGCAGCCTGCTGGACATCCCGTGGCGGGAGTTGTGGCGTTACCGGGATTTGATCCGGCTGCTGGCGTTGCGCGACCTCACTGCTCAGTTCAAGCAGACGGTGCTGGGGCCTGTGTGGTTCGTCATCCAGCCACTGATGGCGACGGTGGTTTTCAGCCTCATCTTTGGCCAGCTCCTCGGTGGAAAAGACCAGAAGAACACGGACCAGACGCCGCATTTCGTGTTCTACATGAGCGCGCTCATCATCTGGGGCTTTTTCTCGGACTGCGTGTCGAAGACCGCGAACACTTTCACTAAAAACGCGCAGTTGTTTGGCAAGGTCTATTTTCCCCGGCTTGCGGTGCCCATCGGGCAGGTGCTTACAAATCTAGCGGCCTTTAGTATCCAGTTTTGCGTGCTGCTGGTGGGGGTCGGATTTTACTGCGCAAAAAAGAACTGGTTTCCTGATCCTGCGCATCCGATCCACCTCGACCCAAACTGGCGCGCGTTTTTGCTGCCGCTCTTCCTTTTGCAGACTGCAATGTTGGGGCTTGGGTTCGGGCTCATCGTATCGGCGCTGAGCACCCGGTATCGGGATTTGGCGATGGCCACGGGCTTCGGGCTTCAACTTTTGATGTATGGCAGCTCGGTGGCCTTCCCTGTGGGGAGGCTGGAGAACGCGATGGTGGCAAAGGTTCTCATGGTGAATCCGATGGTGCCGATTGTAGAGGCGATGCGGCTCGCATTTACCGGAAAGGGGACGGTCACGAAGGAATATCTCGCGCTGAGTTTCGTGGTTTCCCTCGCCATCTTGCTGATCGGGGTGATGTCCTTTAACCGCATGGAACAGAACGTGATGGACACCGTATAAGTCCAGGAATTTCATGAGTTCGACAATCATCAATCAATCAGAAATCCGCTGGATCGGCCCCCGCGGGCTCGATCCCATCGGTCGCGTATTTGAATGGAACGGCGCGTTTTTTCGCACCGTCCGAATCGGAAAGGGCGCTCACGTCCGCCGGCTCTTCGATGAGGGGATCGTGCAAAAGCTTGTCGAGCGGGGCTGGCTCATTCCTACGGAGATTTCGAAGTATTCTATGGAAGGAGCGGAGATGATCCTATCGCATCGGTTTATTCCGTTCGAGACGTTCCCTCAGGATTGGTCGCGGAGCATGTTGCTCGACGCGGCGGAAATCTGGCTCCGGATCAATCTGGAGTTACTCCCGCACAATCTCGGGCTCGTGGACGGGCATGGCGGGAATTTCGCTCAATTGGACAACGCTCAGTTTATCTGGATGGACTTCGGCTCGATCGGCCCGATTTCGAAGTCGGTGATGGGAATGGAAGAATTCCGTCGATGGATGGCGAACCCGGTGTCGGTCATCGCGGCGCGTCCTCAAATCGCGAGAATGGTCCGCTCGGCTTTTCGCGATGAAGGTGTTTCGGATGCCGAGGCAGAAGCGATCCTCGGGAAACCAAAATGGTCGCCGAGGCAGTTCATAGCCGGGCGAGCGATCGCGAATGAAACGAGCGTTTCGGGACGCCGTAAACTTCTTCTGGAGTCCGAACTCGCGCGACTGCCGAAGGGGCTCAAGCCGCCGGGAACGTTCTGGCAGGATTATCAGGAGAACAATCCGACGCCTCCCGATGAGACCAAACTCAACGCCCGGCGGACTGCTGTGCGCGATGTTTTGAGGGATCTGAAGCCAAAGACCGTCGCCGATCTCGCGGCGAACGAAGGGTTCTTTTCATTCATGGCCGCACGCCACGGCGCCAAAGTATTTGCGCTGGATTTTGACGAAGGCGCAGTCGAAAGCCTCTACCGCCACGCGAAACAATCGGCGCGGTCGATGTCGGTGACTGCGGCGTGGGCGAATGTGCTCGTCCCTCGCCGTCGGGAGCCGCGTGCGGACCTCGCCATGGCGCTCGCGCTCACACATCATCTCGCGCTGGGGCAAAAATACCGCTGGGAATATCCGGTGAAATGCCTGGCGTCCTACACGTCGGACGCATTGCTCACCGAGTTCATGCCGAACGGTCTTGCGGGTTGCGACAAGCCGAAAGATCCGTTGCCTGAATGGTACACGCTGGAGGCGTTCATGGCCGCGCTGGAGGTTCAATTCCGCGAGGTGAAAATCCTCGACTATCCCGCCAGCCCGGAGGCCATTCCGCGCACGATGATTCTTTGCAGGGGTTGCCGGGTTCCAGCGTGATACTAAATCAAAAATGTCTGTAGCCATCCGAGTCGAAAACCTCGCCAAGCGTTATCACTTGGGCGAACTGAGCCGGAAGACCTTCGTGGCCGACTGGCGGCGGAAGCTCTTTGGCGGCGAGGAACCGGATGATGCGCCAAACGTGTTTTGGGCGCTCCGCGACGTGAGTTTCGACATCGAGCAGGGGCAGGTAGTCGGCATCCTCGGGCGCAATGGTGCCGGTAAATCCACGCTACTGAAGATCCTCAGCTCCATCACGTCGCCGACGCGCGGAGCGATCCGGCTGAAAGGGCGCATTGCATCCCTCCTCGAAGTGGGAACCGGCTTTCATCAGGAGCTTTCCGGACGCGATAATGTCTTCTTGAACGGAGCGATCCTTGGAATGTCGCGCAAGGAAGTCGCGTCGAAGTTCGACGAGATCGTCGCATTTTCCGGCGTAGAGCAGTTCCTCGATACGCCCGTCAAACGCTACTCATCTGGCATGAGGGTGCGCTTGGCGTTCGCCGTGGCTGCGAACCTCGAAGCCGAACTGCTGATGATTGACGAAGTCCTCGCGGTCGGCGATGCGGCATTCCAGCAAAAATGCCTCGGCAAGATCGGCGAGGTCGCAGGCTCGGGGCGGACGGTGCTTTTTGTGAGCCACAGCGCGGCGACGGTCGAGGCGCTGTGCAATCGCGGAATTGTCCTGCAGCGCGGGCGTGTTGTTTTTGACGGCACGCAGACCGGCGCACTCCAGCATTACGCTGAAATGAACGCAGTGCACGGAGTGAGTGTGCGGGACCGGACGGATCGCACCGGCAATGGTGTGATTCGCATCGTGGGATTCGACGTGAGAAATGCGGCGGGAAACATCGTGCAGTCCGTGAACTCGGGAGAGGACATCGCGATTTGCCTGCAATTCGAAAACCTCACTGAGGCGGTGTTTCCGCATCTCAGCGTCCGCATCAATGTGCGCACGCATCTCGGCATCCCCGTTTTCACGCAGTCAAATCCGCTTGTCGGCAAGGAGTTTGGCAAGCTGCCGTCGAAGGGTGTTTTTGTGTGCAGGATTCCCAAGCTGCCGCTTCCTGCTTCGACGTACAAGATCACATTCCAAGTCGCGACGAATTCGCGGCACGGAGAGATGCTCGATGCGATCGAGGATGCGGTTGAACTGCCTGTGGAGTCGGGCGATTTTTTCGGGAGTGGAAAAGTGCCTGCGGTGGTATCGGGCACGGCGCTGGTGCCCGCGCAGTGGGAGATGGAGTCCGATGTTTGAAAATGCGATCCGCCCCCTGCATCCGGGCGATGCGCCTGTGCTGGCGAAGCTCCTCGCGATACAGCGCGCGGATTACATTGCACACTTTACCCCGTTTGAATTTGATGAACGCACAGTTGCAGAAGTTCTCTCCACAGCGCGTCGCGATCGTTTTTGGGCGCTTTGCACCGATGGAGAAATCGCGGGATTCTTCATGCTGCGGGGCTTTGATGCAGGGTATGCGCGGCCGAGTTACGGCGTCTTCGTCGCCGAGCATGCTGCGGGGCGCGGGCTCGCACGGGAGTCGTTGCGCTTCGCCCTCGAGTGGTGCGCCGAAAACGGCGTGGAAAGTGTCCTTTTGAAAGTCGCGAAGGAGAATCAGCGGGCGCGCGGAATCTACATTGCCGTTGGGTTTGAGTTTGTGGGAATCTGTCCGGCAACCGGGCACGAGATGCTCGAAAAGCGAATGCAGCCTGCCGAAAAGTCATGTCCGTAGAAGCTAAGCAAAAGCCCGTTTTCCAGCTCCGCGACGGCCTGTGGCATCAAGGCGCGTTTGCCGATGACGAGGCGGGATTGCTCGCCGAGGCGGAGAAGGACCCGAAAGCCGTCGGATTGCGCCTGCTCGCGCAAAAGCGATACCAGCCTGCCGCGCCAGTTTTGGAACTGGCTGTCGCGCAAATGCCCGACGACTTTGATGTGCGTTTGGCGCTCGGTCGCGCGCTTTCCATGGGCAGTCGCTGGCCCGCCGCAGAGGAGCACCTCGCGCATGCCGTAAAGCTGAACCCTCGCTCGCAGGAGGCCCGCTACCACTACGGCGAAGTGCTGCTGAAAGTCGGACGGTTTCCTGCCGCCGAAGAGCAATTCCAAGCGGCCCAGAACCTACGTCCTCTTTGGAAAAAAGTGACGACCACGATCCGTTCGTGGTTCCAGCCGCCGCCGAAATTTCCGCCGCATGTCAACCCGGCGACTTACGACCCGGCGGCAAAGCTGCACTTCGCGACTTCCCGGCGCGAAGCACTCGCGCGGGCTGCGAAAGCGGCGAATGTCGGCGAACCGAATCGCGCATGGAAGAGTGCCGAGCGGGGCCGGAAATTCACGGTGCGCAACGTGCCGCTTATCCGAAAGGACACGAAGATTTTTGCCATCGGAAGCTGCTTCGCGCTCGAGATTCGGCATGAGTTGATGAGGCGCGGCTTCGACGTTTTTCCAAAGTATCACGCGATCGAGTTCGACCCGGAAACGCAGATTCTGAATTCGCTCCCCGACCGCGATAACATCAACCACTACGACACGTTCACGATTCGCCAGGAGTTCGAGCAGGCCTTCGCGGGAACGCATTTCAAGGCGGATGATTTTTGGACGGTGCAGGGTCGCGGAATCAACCGCGTGATGAAGCGCGATACGGTGTGGCAGGACCCATACCGGAAAAATGTGTACGCCGCGGACGAGGCTGGAATCCGCAGCCTGAGCGAGAAGGTGGATTACTGCATCGCCGGGGGAATCATGGCTGCGGATGTTTACATCATCACGCTCGGCCTCATTGAGACATGGCTGAATAAATCGAACGGCCTTCACGCCTGCACGTATCCGGGCGTCAGCGGAGGTGGGGGCGCGGAACAGGTGGAGCTTCACGTCGCAGGATTCAAAGAAAACTACGAAAACCTCCGCCGCGTTTGTGAGCTTCTGTTCGCGCGGTTTCCCGAAAAACATCTCATTTTGACGGTCTCGCCAGTGGCGCTGGAGAGCACCTTCCGTGATGTCGATGTCGTGCTCGCAAACATGGAGAGCAAGGCGACGTTGCGCGCGGTTTCAGGCCAGATTTGCCGCGAGTTTCCAAACGTCCATTACCTCCCCAGCTACGAGTTGTTCATGTATCACGACTTGCATCACGACAATGGCCGTCACGCGACGCGCGACGGAGTGGGCATCGTCCTCGATCTTTTCGCAAAATGCTTCATCGCTCCGGAGCCGGAGTCCAAATAATCGCGGCATGGAAAAAACAACCAACGTCCAAACAGGTTATCTCTGCCACTGCCTGAGGGTCACGGCGGAACGCTACGAGCACATGCTCGAAAAAATGGCGTGCCCGAATTTCCCCGACATAAAAAAGGAGCACGGCATCGGCAGTCTTTGCAGCTCGTGTGAATACGAGGCGAAAGGAGTATTGCAGGAATACATGCTCCTTCATCCCGAGAAGACCGTCGCCAAGGCAAAGCGTCCAGAGGGGCTTCGCGAGGAACTCGGATTCGCATGGGGCGAGATCAAAAAACGCCTTCGTCCCGCTAAGAAGAAGCGCGTGCTCGACCACTCGCAGTCCACCGGCGCGAAGGTGTATCACACAGGAATATTCTTCATGCGGCGCGACGGACTGGAGTCGCACCTTGTGGTGTCGAATCTCGCATTTCCCGAGCATCCGGCGAACGTCAATGGAGCGTCCGCGTCGTTCCGTGCGACGCTCTATGGCCACGACGGGCAGAAGCTCGCCACGTCGATCCCGATCGCGGTTGCAGACAACCAAACGCTTGAGCTGTCCCCGTTCGATCTCTTCCCGGATGTGAAAGGCGAATTCACCGGCGGTTTGTATGTGGACTATCAGGAACTCACTCAGACGGGCTCGCTCCGGCCTTATGGAGTGATGGTGAGCACGGTCCCGGATTTTCGCGCGCGGTGTCACTATCACGACAAGTTCGGCCTCTTTCGTGAACCTGGATTCTTCCAGAACACTTCTCCGTTTGAACTCGGCCAGACATGCTGGATGGCTCTCGCGAACTGCCAGCCGCTGCAATACGACACGGAGGTTCACGCGAAAGTCGATGGTCGTAAATTTACGGCAAAATTGAGCATCCCACCGATGGGCGCTGCGTGGTTGAAGCTGGAGGATTTGTTCCCCGAAGTAGCGCGCATCCCCGCCGCAAAGCGTTCGCCCGCGCTCTTATGGCTCGAGAATCCGCAACACGTCATGCTCTACTTTTACTGGTTCAACGAAGCGTCCCGGACTTGGATGGGACAGCATCATTAATCCTATGGCAAAATCCACAAAACCGGTCCGCGAATGGGTTCCATCTTGCTTCCTCGTGATGCACGACAAGAACGTATCGACATCGATCCGATACTCGCCGATGCACATCCAGCGAGCAGATGTGACGTATTTTTCCTCGATCAAGATCTACGGTCGCAACCCGGTGAATCCCATCTGGAACGCAGACAGCGGCGCGATGCATATCGACGATGTTTTCAAGATCGATAGCGCAAAAATCGCCGCCGACCTCGGCGTAGAAAAGCTGCTCGCATACGGCGAGGCATACAACTGGACGCCCGACATGGCTCCGCCCACGCCAAACGTCGCGATGCCCGTCCACATGCACTTTTCATCCACGGATGGCAGCATGTTCGGACACCTCGCCAGCTTCTTCATTTTCGGCGCGCCAAGGAGTGTTCAGCGCGGGGACTTTTACTACGAAAATTTCCCCGGCGCTCGTGTCGATGAGGACCATCACATCTCCGCATTCGTCATCAATCCGTTCGTTCGCACGGGGCGTTTCCGCGTCATTATCGTGGATGCGGAATTTGGTCGTTGGGAATCGCCCGAAATGACCGTGAAAGGCAAGAATGTAGCCGAGTGGACGAGCATCGGCAGCGATTGCCCGCGCTCGAGGAACCCGATCGGGATCATCGTGAAGAGCGATTTGAAAACGTCCGCCTTCTTCGCCACGCGCACCGCCGATGGCAAAATGATCGGCCTCGATCATGGGCATCCGTTCCTCGCGCAGGTTCTCGATCACCAGTAGTCAAAATGATTGGCACACTGTGGCCCGTATTTCCGCTTTTTTTTGCAACGCCGCGACTTTTCTCACCGGTCTGGCTGTAGTCGCAACGCTGCTCGGAAGAATGCGTCCGATGGAAGAAATTCCGCAGGTCTCTGCGAAGCTTCGTAGCTTTGCCACCGATGCGCCGGCACTCGACGCGGTCTTCCTTGGATCCAGCAGGGTGCGTCGTCAGATTTCACCAGAGGTTTTCGATAAGGAGATGAGCGCAGCGGGCCTTCCCATGCGATCAGTCAATCTCGGCATCGACGCCCTCGTGTCACCGGAATTGTTGCGATTCTCGGATGAAGTTCTGCGAAGGAAGACGGACTCCATCCGATATTGGATCGTCGATTTAAACGTCCTCCGTCGCACCATTTCTCCCGACTCCGACTCACCTCGCGAACTGTGGTGGCATGACTGGAAACACACGGCCCTCGTTCTTCGCAATATCGCCACGAATCCTGTGCCGCTGGCGGAGAACGGACCCGGAAAACTGGCGCTCTCGCTGTCGCACATCGCACTATTGATGCAGCACTATCTCCAAATCGGATGCGGCGCGGGAGTTATCAACCGTGCGATCTTTCCGGATTCAAAACTTGTGGACCAGGACGCGGAGAACTGTGGCTTTCATCCCGAGCGGCACTCGCTATCAGTCGCGCTCGCGTCCACATTCAAGGCACAGCTTGAGGACATGAAAAAAGGTCCGCAGGTTCAGTTCACCGATGTGATTATGGATGAGGTCTATCGCGAAATGAGTGCGCATTGTGAGCGGGAGAATATGCGCATTTTTTTTGTGATGATGCCTGTCCTGAGCTTGAGGCGTCCGTCGCTTCCTCCACCCGATGTGCTGCAGCGCCACACGCTATTGGCCTTCGACGACCCCGCAAAATATCCGGAACTTTATCGCGCCGAAGACCGCTACGACCTTCAGCATTTTAACTCCGCAGGAGCCGTCACCTTTACGCAAACGCTTGCGCGCTCGGTGGCCGCAGACATCAAATCCCGTCATGGAAAAAACTAACCGCGCATACATCATCGCGGAGGCCGGCGTGAATCATAACGGTTCGCTCGACCTCGCGCGAAAGCTCGTGCTCGCCGCGAAAGAAGCGGGCGCGGATGCGGTGAAGTTTCAAACTTTCAAAGCCGAACGTGTGGCGCAGGCCAACGCACCGAAAGCGGACTATCAGCTCCGAAATACCGACCGCGGCGAATCGCAAATCGAAATGCTGCGGAAATTGGAACTGCCCGATTCCGCCCACGCAGAACTGATCGCGCTGTGCCGCGAAGTGGGGATCGAGTTTCTTTCAACGCCCTACAACGAGGAGGACATCGACTTTCTCCACGGGCTCGGTGTGCGGGCCTTCAAGCTGGCGAGCATTCACTGCGTGGAGCCGCACATTTTGCGATACGCCGCGCGGACAGGTCGGCATCTCATCGTCTCCACCGGAATGGCGACTCTCGCGGAAGTCAGCGGTGCTGTCGCAGCAATGCGTGGCGTGGGGCACGAAGATTTCACGCTCCTTCAATGCACAACGAACTATCCGTCCGCCGTCGCCGATGCGAACCTGCGGGTAATCCCGCTTCTCCGCGCGGAGTTTGGATGCGCAGTCGGTTACAGCGATCACACGCAGAGCGATGTATCATCCATCGCCGCCGTCGCGCTTGGTGCGACGATGATCGAGAAGCATTTCACGCTCGATAATTCGATGGCCGGCCCAGACCACACAAGCGCCGCCGAGCCCGCCGAATTTGCCGCGTTGGTGGAAAAAATCCGCGCGACGGAATCTGCGCTCGGCAGCGGAGTAAAAGAGCCGTGCGCAGCCGAAATGGCGAACGCCGCGAACATGCGCCGAAGTCTCGTCGCCCGCCGCAATATCGCGCGCGGCGAAGTCATCTCGGAGGGCCATCTCACATGCCAGCGCCCGGCGACTGGAATCAGCCCGCTGCGAGTCGATGAAATCTCGGGGCGCATCGCGAAGACCGACATCGCCGCAGGAACGCGGCTCACTCCGGAGATGTTCGTGGAATGAAGGGGATTTATATACCCGGATCGACGAGTGACCGCCGCGAGGCTTTGGAGTGCGGAGGCTTGACCCCGCTTTTCCTTCCACAGGGGTGCGCGTCGGGTGTCGAAAGATCATCAGAGGCAAGGCAGGCGAACACCTCCACGCGCTTCACCCTCGTCTTATCCACAACGATCATTCCGCCGAAAGTTAAAGCGGGGTCAAGCCCCCGCACTCCAAAGGCTGTCGCCACGCTCGACAGGCCTCTCCGGTGTAAGAAAAGCTGATGCCGCTTTATTTTTCCAGCGGAGCATTCGCCAGCCATTCGCCAGCCGAGATCGCAGCGGAGTGCGAGACTCTCGGAGTGGGGCTGGAATTCACTTCAAGCTTTCCGTTCCATGCAGACCTCGAGTCCGAAGTGCGGCAACTTCGCGCTCCATCTCTGCTGATTCACAATTACTTCCCGCCGCCCCTCGTTCCGTTCGTGCTCAACCTCGCCGCCACCGACCCGCAAATCCGCGCTGAAAGCCACGCGCTTTGCCGTCGCGCGATTGAACTAACAGCGGCAATCGGCGCTCCGTTCTACAGCGTCCACAGCGGCTTCGCGATGAATCTGACCGCCGACCAACTTGGCCAGCCCGCACAGCAAGCGGCGCTCGGCGCAGAACGCTGCATCGACCGTGAAACCGCAAATCACGCCTTCCGGGATTCGGTCGCGGAACTTTCATCATACGCCAAAGCACACGGCGTCGGGCTTTTGCTGGAAAATAACGTCATCACCCGTAAGCAAATCGCAGCCGACCGCGCCGACTCGCTGCTAATGACCACGCCGTCCGAGTGCCGGCAGTTCCTCGATGAACTTGCCGATCCAAATGTTGGGCTGCTCCTCGACGTCGCACACGCGAAAGTCTCAGCGGGCGCGCTGGGTTTCGATCCCGCCGGATTCTTTCAAATAGGCAAACACCTCCGCGCGCTGCATCTGAGCGACAACGACGGCGAGGCCGATACGAACCAGCCCGTGACCCTCGACTCGTGGTTTGTCCCGCATCTCCGCGATTGCCGTGAGTTGCCGATGGTCGTCGAGGTATACCGTCTCACGACGGAGACTCGCCATCAGCAGCGCGATCTGGTGCGCTCTTTTCTTTCATGATCCAACGCCGCGATATTTCCGAAAACATCCTTCCCGGCAGCGCCACGCTGAAAGACGTCCTGATGGCGCTAAACCGCGGCATTCAAGGCGTGGTCTTCATCGTCGATGACGCGGGCGTGATGATCGGACTCTTTACCGACGGCGACGCCCGCCGCGCGCTGCTGGGGGATGGCCAGCTCAGCGACTCCGCATTGCAGCACATGAACCGGAAATTCACCGTCGGAAAAGCGGCGGATTCCCGGCAGGAAAACCTCAAACTCCTCAACGATCGCGTGCGCCACCTGCCGCTGCTCGACGATGCAGGACGGCCCGTGGAGATGATCACTTGGGCGGAAATGTGGAGGCTCCCGATCATGGAGCCATCGCTCGGCGGGAACGAGTTGAAGTATGTCAGCGACTGCCTCGTATCCGGCTGGATTTCTTCGCAAGGCCCGTATGTGCGCCGCTTCGAGGAAGCGTTTGCCGCATTTCACGGCGTGCCGCACGCGCTCACAGTATCAAACGGAACGACCGCGCTCCACCTTGCGCTGTCGCGCTCGGCATCGGCCCCGGCGACGAGGTGATCGTGCCCGACCTCACGTTCGCCGCCTCCGCAAATGTCGTCATCCACTGCGGTGCGACACCTGTCCTTGCGGACGTTACGCCCGATACGTGGACGCTCGATCCCGCAGACGTCGCACGCAAAATTACGCCGCGCACTCGCGCCATCATGCCGGTGCATCTGTATGGGCACCCGTGCGACATGGACCCGCTCATGGCGCTCGCGAAACAGCACAACCTATTCGTCGTCGAGGACAACGCCGAGGCGCTCGGTGCCGAGTATCGCAGTGTAAAAACGGGCACCATCGGCGATGTCGGATGTTTCAGCTTTTTTGCCAACAAAGTTATCACCACCGGTGAAGGCGGAATGGTGATTTGCCGCGACCCCGCGCTGTTTCAAAAGATGCAGGTCCTCCGCGATCACGGCATGGAAAAGAGCCGCCGCTACTGGCATCTCGTCCCCGGCTTCAACTACCGGCTCACGAGCATGCAGGCCGCCATCGGCCTTGCGCAGATGGAGCGGCTTGAACACTTCCTCACGCGGCGCGATGAAATCGTCGCCCGCTACGATGCTGTTCTTTCCAAAGTGCCCGGAATCGTCCTGCCGCCGCGCGCACCGTGGGCGCGCAATATCCACTGGCTCTACTCGATTCTCGTAGAGCCGACGCTCGCGGGCATCGATCGCGACGCCCTCGCAGTGAGGCTCGGCGAGTTGGGAATAGAAACACGCGGATTCTTTTTCCCGCTCCACATCATGCCGCCCTACGCAAGCGCGGAGGCGTTCCCGGTAACCACGGATATTTCGTCGCGCGGGCTTTCTCTCCCGACGGCGAACGACATCCGCTTGGAGGATGTGGACCGCGTTTGCGCGGCGATCGCCGACATTGTCCGCACAGCGCAAACGTTGAAAATCCACGCTGCAAAGTAGCGGGCTGACATGAGTTTTTGGGAGAAAATAAACGACCGTGTTCTGGAGGATACCTCCACGAGTGGCACCAAATTCTCCCCGCTCGACGGACTGCGCGGAATCGCCGTGATGGTCGTGTTTCTCAGCCACAGTTCGGCCTTTCGCCAGCGACCTACGCCGTGGACGAGCTTTCACGGCACGGGGCATCTTGGTGTTTACCTATTTTTTGTCCTCAGCGGATTTCTCCTTACGTGGTCTCTGCTCGCCGCGCCCCGGATCAACTTCACCGGATTCTATCTTCGCCGGTTCTTTCGAATCGCGCCGCTCTTCTACCTCATCGTCGGCGCGGTGTTTGCCTGGCAGCTATGGAGCGGCCGCATCGATCTTTTCAATCTGCACATCAAAGACGGATGGAAGGGCTTCCTGAGTCACCTGGCATTTTATCAAGGCGACAGCGTTTTCTGGACAATTGCGGCAGAGTTCGAGTTCTACGTCATTCTGCCATTTCTCGTCCTCGCGCTTGCGCGAGGCGGTGGAAAAGTGGCCGCATTCTATGCGATTCTGGCGCTTGTTTTCGGTGCGTGGTACGTGCTCATCGAACTCGGTAAAATCGATCCGGCCTATTCGCTGAGAGTCGCAAAAATCGCGCATCACTCCCAATATCTTGATGTCTTCATCTTCGGTATCCTGGCCGCGTGGCTCTTCCGCCATCCACGCTTCTCAGTGGAGATGAAAAAGGACAGCGCTGTTCTCCACTTGCTTGCGACGTCGTTGATTTTGAGTGTGGTTTTTGTCTCGCTCGCACTGGTGGCTGAGAATTTCTTTGGTCTTGGACGACTATGGAGGAATGAGCAGCCGTGGTGGAAAATTCTGGGCACGCCCGCAAAGTTTGGTCCGCACACTTGGTCGGTCTTTTACGGTCCCGCATTCGCTGTCATCGCCCTCGCAGCACTCACCGGACATCGGTTGCTTGGCGCAGCGTGCAATTGGCGTCCTCTCCGCCTCATCGGTGTCACGGGTTTTAGCTGGTACCTCATTCACTTCCCGATTTTGCGCATTGTGAATGCGCTCTTCGGCTTTCCTCCGAACACGGGCGGCAACATTGAATGGACCGTGCGCGAACCCCTCGCGCTGGCCACGAGTTTTGTCATCACATCCGCTGCAGCCGTGCTGCTCTACCTCACAATCGAAAAGCCGTTCATGATGCTTTCGCGCAATCTTCTCCGTCGCCCGAAGGCGGTCGCAGCATGACGCTCTGCTTCATTCCAGCACGCGGAGGTTCAAAGCGCATTCCCAGAAAAAACATCCGTCCACTCGGAGGTCGTCCGTTGATCGAATGGACGATCGCGGCTGCGAAAAAATGCAGCTCTTTCGACAACATCGTGGTCTCTTCAGACGACGAAGAAATCCTGCGAATCGCGAATCAGCCGGGAGTGGTTCCCGATCGACGCTCGCCCGAACTTAGCGGGGATCGCGTTCGCTTTGTGGAAGTTCTGGAGGAGTTTCTCACCCGCCCGGAAAATGCAGGAAAATATACCGCGGTCGCCGTGCTGCTCCCGACGTGTCCTTTCCGCAGTGAACTGGACATCCGTGCTGCTCTCGCTCTGCACGCGCTGGAAAAAGAGGCTTTTGTCGTGAGCATCAGCGCATACGAATTTCCGCCAGACTTCGCGTGCGATTTCGATGAGTTCTACGGAACATTGCGCGTGCGACAACCAGAAGTCTATGAGCGCAGCACGCAGAGTCAGTCGGTCGCCCCCGCGTTTCATCCCAACGGGGCCATCTACGTCGGGTCTGTGAAACGATTTCTTGCGTCGCGCTCGTTCTTCGCCCAGCCGGTTGTCGGCAGCCTGCTTCCGCCGGAACGCGCTCTTGATCTGGATCATCCTCACCAGTGGGAAATCGCCGAGGCACTTGCGCAAAAGCATCTATGAAAACCGTTCACATCGGCAAAGTCCCAGTCGGCGACGAACATCCTGTCGCGCTCGCTGCGGAAATCGGCACTTACTTTAATCAGGATATTGCCCTCGCTCGCGACTACCTCGCTCAAGTTGTTGCGGCGGGCGTCCCGCTGTTTAAGACAGAGATTCTCCACAACGCTGATGTCTGTCTCCGGGCGAGCGGATTGAATATCACGTTCAATCACGCAACGGGAAAACAGGTGGAGTCGTATCGTGCGCTAATTGAGCGCAAGACCGTCCCGCTTGCAGACTACGCCAAGCTTTTCGCCGAATGCCGCACACTCGAAATTCCGTTCATTGCATCCGTTTATGACCGCGAAGGCGTGGATTTCTTCGTTCAGGAAGGCGGCGCGGCGCTGAAGATCGCGCGTCATAATATGGCGCACCTGCCGCTCATCGAATACTGCGCAAAGACGGGACTGCCGGTCATTTTCGACGCCGGCCTCGTTTATCTCGATGAACTCGCGCGGGCCGTGCGAATCGCTCAAACAGCGGGTGCTCAGGTAATCATCAATCATCATCCTGGCCCAAATCCCACGCCGGCCGATCGGCAAAATCTGCGCGTGATTCAAACGTGGAAGCAGACATTCGAAGTGCCGGTCGGAATCTCGTGTCACTATCGCGGCGACGAGATTCTTTACGCCGCAGTCGGGCTCGGCGCGAACCTCATCGAAAAAGGAGTTGTCGATGACAACACCCGCGTGGAGCAGGACGTCGTGTCGGCGCTCAATTTGTCCGAGGTGAAATCGTTCAATGAAAAGTTGCTCAATTGCTCCGCCGCGCTCGGCTCGAGATTCCCGCAAATCTCCGAGCCGCGCGACCTGAACACCCGCAAAGGCCTTGTCGCCACACGCGACATCGCCGGCGGTGAAAAGCTCGGCCCGACAAATGTTGACTTCGCCTGGCCGCCGCTCGGCGTGAGGTCCGAGGACTGGAGCCTCGTCGCCGGACAATCCGCCGCGCGGTCGATCTCGCAAGGCGAACCCATCCGGATGCAAGATATTCAATTTGGAAACTAAACCACCACGCGCGGAATTTGGCTGGCCCGGCGGGGATCGTCCGGGAGAGTTGGTCTTTCGCACACCGGTCGAATCGGACGTGCGCGCTGTGATCGTGAAAACGGTCGCCGCAGTGCTCCCCGAATTTGGCGAAAATGCGGAACTGTACGCGCTGACTCCGCCCGATGGCGCCATCGGACGCTATCGACTCGAGACCGCGCACAACGCGTGTTTTGTCCGGGTGAGCGCGCGCATCGGCGATGCGAGACTGGAGAAGTCAATTACTGCATGGCTCGGCGGACACGGACTGCCTGTCAGTCATCTTGAATTCGCCGGCCTTTCGCTCGCATTTGGCGGACACAGTCTGCGGCTCGATATCCGCGAGCTTCTCGATGCGCGACATGACGACGGATCGCTCGAAGACCTGCACAAAGTCGCGACTGCGCTGGCGACGTGTCATCGATTGCTCCGCAATTTTCCCGGCGCACCCGAAGTGCGCGGGCACGCAGCGCAGCGCTTCACTCATCTCGCAGCGGTGCGCGACACGATCGCGACTGCGCTGGAGCGGCAGGATTGGGGGGCGTTTTCAGAGGACTCCGACTGGGGGCGAAACAATCGTGCATGGTTGGGGGAAATGGCCGCCAGCTATCAGCCTCGTTTCGACCTGATGCTAGACGCGCAGTGCCTCCATGCGCAGGTGCATCGGGCCAATGTGCTTTTCCGTAGCAGCGACGATGCTGCTGTGCTGCTGGACTTCGAGGAAGCGGTGCAGACATTTGCGCCAGTCGCGTGGGACCTCGCGTATTTCGTTCAGCGTTTCTGTCTCGCAGACGCACCGAAGCCGGACGTTCTCGGCGAGCGACTCGCGACTGTCCGTGACGCATACGGCGCGGCGGCTCCGCGACTCGCCGACATGATGCGGCAGACGGCGTGGTTTTCCATGGCGATTCTCGTCGATTACCAGCACCGCGGAATCGTGAGCCCGCGCAGTGAATACGATAAATTCGTCCGTCTCGAAAAGCAGGCGCGAGATCTCGCGCCGATTCTAGGGGAATTCTTTGATGTCTGATTTTTTCAAACGCTTGCGCAGACTGTTCGACCCGGCGAAGCGAAAGCCGCATGATGCGTTCCTCGAAATGTGCGGGCTCTACGAAGCTCGCATTAAGCGCTGGCCGCTGCCTCAGCGCCCGGCATCTCCTCATGGAAAAGTGGGCGTGCTCGTGACGCCGTGGCTCTCCACGGGCGTGCCGCTCTTCAATCTCGAATGTGCGCTGATGCTCGTGCGCGAGGGCTTTCACGTCACCGCGCTGTGCGACGATTCTAACGTGATTCGCAATAACCCGACGCCCGAGCACAGCACGGCGATTGCGAGCATTCTCCAGCAGTTAGCGCCGAGTTTGGATGTCGTGCAGGTGGATCAACTTCCGGCAGGCGAGCCCGCTGCGGATACCGCGCAAACGATTCTCCAGCAAAACGCAATTTGGCGGATGCGCGGCGAGGCGAAAGCGGAGGAGTTCATCGAAGAGCATCCAAACGCCGTGAGTGAAATCGCGGCACACATTGGCCGCATCAGCCGGATGCTGCGGGAGCTAAAGCTCGACTGGATTTTTATCCCCGGCGGCATCTTCGGCTTAAGCGGAATGTATGTCGCAGCCGCGCGTGGAACGGGCACTTCATTCACCACTTATGATGCAGCGGTGGGCGTGCTGCGGCTCTCGCAGGACAGTGTGGCCGCACACCTCGGCGATGTGCCTCGCACGTTTGCAGCACTGCAAGCCCGCTGGCAGGCGGACCCTGCGGAGCGGGCTCGGGTGCTTGATTTAGCGCGAGCGGAAATCGAAGACCGCACGGCAGCGCGAGATTTCCGCCAGTTCCAAGTCGCCCAAGCCACGCAGCGCGATGATCTTCGCTACGACATCGTCGTGCCGCTCAATATCCGATGGGACTCGGCAGCACTTTCGCGGCAGCGGCTTTTCGCTTCCGTGGAGGAGTGGCTCGTGGCGCTGCTGGATTGGGTTTCGGCTCGCCAGGATGTCTCCATCTGCATCCGGCAGCATCCGCGCGAGCGGCTGGGATTTGCAAAAGGGAGCGACGATCTTCGGCCTTTGTTGGAGCGGTATTCGGCGCTCGGCGAGCGACTGCGCTTCGTCGCGGCGGCGGATGAGATCAACACCTACGACTTGCTCCGGCATGTGAAAGTGGTGCTGCCGCACACTTCCACCATCGGCATCGAAGCTGCCTTTCTCGGCAAGCCCGTGGTGATTGGAACGTCGGTCTATTATGAGGACTTCGGGTTCGTCCACCGTCCTGCAACTCGCGACGAATACTTCGCCCAAATCGCCGACGCGTTGGCGGGAAAAATCATCGTCAGCGAAGAGCAGCGCGCCGCCGCCGGGTGCGCTTATTTCCTCACGCAGCGATGCACTTTGATCCGCTCGCAGTTTAATCCCCACCGCGAGCAACTCGTGGAATGGGTGAACCAAGAGCCCGCCGCGATCTGGGCGACGCCCGA
>JAYSTZ010000273.1:0-9699 GCA_043719365.1 Verrucomicrobiaceae bacterium
GCGTCGAGTGCCGCGAATGGCTCATCCATGAGCAGCACGCGGGGGTTCGGTGCGAGCGAGCGAGCGAGGGCAACGCGTTGCCGCATTCCGCCGGAGAGCTCATGGATGCTGGCTCGCGTGAATTTCCCGAGCCCGACGAGATCCAGGAAGTAGCGTGCCCGCTCCTTGCGCTCGCGGCTGGTCATGTCGGGGACGAGCTTTAGCGAAAAGAGAACATTATCGATGACATCGAGCCATGGGAAAAGCGCGGGCTCTTGAAACATCATCATGCGCTCGCGCCCGGGGGCCGTAATCATTTTTCCGCCCGCGTGGACTGCGCCGGTGTCCGGCATTTCCAATCCGGCGATCATGTTGAGCAGCGTGCTTTTCCCACATCCGCTGGGGCCAACAAAACACACGAACTCGCCTTCGCGGATGTCTAGCGTCACGTCGTCCAGTGCTTGCATCCGGCCCCGCGACGACTCGAACCATTTCGAGACGCGATCAATCATCAGCCGCATTGGCGGCGAGGATCGAAAGTCGGCGATGGCTGGATTCGGAGCACCCATTTGGGAAAAGGCCGCGCACCTTCGCTGGAAAGCGGCTGGAGGCAAGTTTTTGCTTGCGGGGAACGAGGTGAATGAGCGCGGTGTAATCTTCATTGAGCAATTCACCGGAGCCCCGTAAAAGAGCCGACTATGAAACGAACGTTCATTTTCCCGGCACTGGTCTTTGCGGCATCACTCGTCTTCGCGGAGGACAAGGCAGACCCTGGACCGGCTCCCACACCCGATGAGCAGGCCGCTGTGGCGGAACTCAGCAAGCGCGGGGTGCTCGTGCAGCCCATCGCTACCGCATTGAATTGGAAATACGTGAACATTCGCGGAGCGGATAAACCGGCGGAGCTGCTGGCGTTGCTCGGGAAGATCCCCACCATCGTCGAGCTGGACCTAGGCGGTGTGCAGGCAAAGCCGGAAGAGTTTGCGGCGCTTGCCGGACTCAAGAGCCTGGTGAAGCTGAATCTCGCAAACTCCAACGTGGACGACGCGGCGCTCGTAAATCTGAAAGGTCTGGAGAAGCTGCAATCGCTCAACCTGTTTCATACGCCCGTGTCGGATGCCGGGCTGGTGAATCTCCACGGCCTCAAGGCGCTGAAACGACTTTACGTTTTCGAAACCAAAGTGACTGAGGGCGGAGTCGCGGCGCTCGTGAAAGTGCTCGCGGGTTTGAAGGTCGATAGCGGATGGAAAGAGCCTGCCCCTGCCCCTGCGCCAGCGCCAGCACCCGTTCCAACACCCGCGCCAAAGCCGCCGGACCCGCCGAAGCCTGTGGCTGCGCTGACTCCGGCGAAGCCCGAGGAAGTGGGGCTCGATCCTGCGAAGCTCGCCGCCATCAAGCCCGCGATGGAGGCGCTCATTAAAGAGAAGCGCGCGGCGGGAGTGGTGACTCTGGTCGTGAAGGACGGGCGCGTCGTTCACCTCGATGCCGCTGGTTTTGCAAACATCGAAACGGGTCGAGTCATGACGCCGGATGCGATGTTTTGGATCGCTTCGATGACCAAGAACATCACGGCGACTGCGGTGATGATTCTCGTGGACGAAGGCAAGCTCTCGCTCGATGAGCCGGCCTCCAAGTGGGTGCCGGAACTCGGCGCGGCGAAACTCGCAAACGGCCAGCCGATCGCTCGCCCCGTGACGTTGCGCGACCTTCTCTCGCACACTTCCGGCCTCGCCGATCCGGAGCGCAAGCCGACCGACGGCAATGTGCCGCTGGAGCAATACACGAAGGACCTCGTGAAGGAGCCGTTCGGTTTCCAGCCCGGCGAAAAGTTTGAATACAGCTTCGGCACCACCATCGCGGGGCGCTGCGTTGAAGTCGCATCGGGCAAACCGTTTGGAGCGTTCATTCAGGAGCGCATTCTTGGCCCATTGAAAATGGACGACACCACGTTTGCGCCCGATGCAGCGCAGCGGATGCGCATCGCCCGCACCTACAAACTCGCAGGCGACGCGCTCGTCCCCGCGCACAACGCATTCCTCACGAACGAGCCCGACATCAAGCGCGAAGCCGAGCCGAGCGGCGGCCTGTTTTCCACCGCGCTCGACATGGCGCGCTTCTACGAAATGGTGCGCAACGGCGGCGAACTCGACGGCAAACGCATTGTGAGCGCCAAGGGAGTCGCCGAAATGACGAAGTCCCACATCGTCGCCGGCAAGCCGATCCAATACGGTCTCGGCTGGTTCACCAATGGCGGCGAAAAGAAAGTCACCGAAGCATTTGGCACCGCATCATTCGGCCACGGCGGCGCATTCGCGACGCACGGCTGGGTCGATCCCGAGAAGAAGATGACCGTCGTCTTCATGGTCCAAAACGTCCTCGTCCCGAAGAGCGGAGAAATCCGCGACAAGTTCTGCGAGCTCGCGGCTGGTGCGGTGAAATAGAGGCGAAAACCACATACAGCGCAGCGGTATCCCGGCCCGATCCCTTCCTCGCGCACGTAGTTTCCCGAGCGATGTTGCCTCTCCGCGCAAATGAAACGGTGATCCCACGTTCCCAGCAATCAGTTCAGCGGTCCGAGGGGTAAATCGACCATCCATCTTGCCATCCCGTCGAAAGTAGATACTGGGAATAGCCATGAGCACCGCGAAAATCTTTCAGCATGGAGGCAGTCAGGCCGTCCGCCTCCCTCGGGCCTTCCGCTTTGAGGGCAAGGAGGTTTTGATCGAAAAGCATGGCGACGAAGTCGTGCTCAAGCCCATGCCCACGCAGAAGTTTTCCACCTTCACAGAGATAGGGAAATTTCTCGCTGAAAAGTTTCCATACGACGACGACTTTCCCGAACCGCCCCCGCGTCCCAAAAAGCACGAGCGCCCCATCCTCGAACTCTGATTCCCACATTCTGTGAAGCCATCCTATCTCCTCGATTCCAACGCGTGCATCCCGGTCCTGCGCAACAAAGCAGGCATCGGAAAACTACCCGACCCGAAGCTGACCGGCATCCCCATCATCGTCGCCGCTGAACTTTGGACCGGCGTGAAGAAGGAAATGAATACCCACCCGCATTACGCCGCACGGCTCGAAGCGTTTCTCAATTTTTTTTGTGCTCGCAGACTTCGATCCCGGAGCCACCCTCGTGACATCCAACGTCGCAGAATTCAAACGGGTGAAAGGACGCAAGGTTTTCACATGGAAATGAAAACCGTTCGCGAATCCGATCTCGAACAAAATTCCAGCGTCTCGCTCTCACCTCTCACTGAGCAGACTCGGATCCTGGAGGAACCGGCGCTGCGCTTGAGCGGGATAGAGGAGTTGGAAACGGTGGTGAGCGCCAACGTCCAGAGCGCCAACTTCCAGAGTGCCTTCACCGGAGCACTTACCAACCGGGGGGGGGCACTATGATTCGATCACTTCGCGCAGTGGAATTTATTCGCCCGATGGAAGTCGGCTCGAAACATCCCGCCCTTTTTCTCTGCCATGGAGACAACGGGGATGAAGAGGTCGTTGTGAAGTTTCGGGAGACACTTTTGTCGCAGCAGTTCAGTTGCGTGGGGGAGGTCATTGCGGCTCTGCTTGCCAAGGACTTGGGGCTGCAAGCCGCTGAACCAGTCTTGGTATCGCTTTGTAGCGATCTGGCCGCAACTACGTCGTCGTCAGCCTACGCAGCCCGAATCGAGCGGAGCGAGGGTTGGAACTATGGGAGCGTATTCGTGGGGCCGGGAATGGATGCCTGCCTCCCGACCGAACGCGATAGTGCGGCCTTGAAACGATATTGGGCGGATGTGTTCTGCTTCGATTACTTGATTCAGAATTACGATCGGGTTTCAAATAATCCGAATTACCTGAAGATTGGAGAGAACGTCATCCTGATCGACCACGAACAGGCTTTTAGGGAGTTACATTCGGCTGGGAGCGATTTCTCTGTGGATTCCATGAATCTGGACCAAGTATTCACTCATGTGGCGTTTCCTGTTATGGATTTAGCGACAGATTTCCGGCCTTTCTTCTCGAGGCTTTCGGCATTGCCTGAGGCACGGATCGTGGACTACTTTGCGCCGTTGCCTGAAAGCTGGTCGGATACTCGTTCCACTTCGCTAGAACAGTATTTGCGCTGGGCTCGGAATCATGCAAATGAGCTGTGCGACCGGCTCTCAAGTATTCTCGCATCATAAAATCATGGAAATGACCTATAGGTACTCGGTTCTCCGCTACGTGCATGACATCAGGACTCAGGAATTCCTGAATGTCGGGGTGCTCTTCCATGCACCCGAATCGGGCCTTTTGAAATTCCGCAGAATCGAGCGAACGGGGCGGCTCTCGGGTACATTTCCCGGCATTGAGCCCAGGACGGTCTTGGAGACGCTCGCAGGCATTGGTGAAGATTTTGCGCGTCTCGCGCGGCAATCCGACAAAACCCCTACCGAAAAAATCTGCCACGCAGTGATCCCGAAAGACGATAGCTCGTTTCAGTGGACCTCAACTTCAGGAGGACTCACTTCTGATTTGGAGAAAGCGCTGGAGTCCGTTTACTTCCGGCATCTCGGACGGTATGAGCGCAAGAACGAGAAGCATGTCCGTCGTGATAACGACGTGTGGGCAGTGCTTCGGGCGGAGCTTATTCAGCGTCATGTCCACGACCGGATACAAAGTCGGAAAATCTCCACGCCACTCCGATCTTATCAGTTTCAGCACACATGGATGAATCACCGAATCCATGCCATCAAGCCGCTCTCTCTGGATGGAACCGATGGCAACGAGATAGCGGATAAAGCATCGCATTGGGTCGGGGCAATGCGCGACTTGCAGCGCTCAGAAGAGCAATTCCAGCTTCATCTGCTTATTGGTGCGACGCAGCATCCAGAACTCGCTGGCTCGTTCGCAAGTGCACGCGACCTGCTGCTCGAATGCGCCGACAAAACGCACGCATTTGTTCATACCGAGGAGGATATTCCGAGCCTTGCGGAGCAAATCCAGAAGGATGTCGAAGCCGGTGAGATCGGAGCTTAAACCAGCCTGTGTCCAATCTCGCTTCACGTGTCCAGCAGCCATGGAACTACTGCAACTTCCCAGCGTGAAAAAGCGGGTCGCGTCGGGTGGTTTCTTTTTCCACGCGTGCAAGGATACGCCGGATCTGCGCGCGGTGTTGCTGCGGTATCTGCGGGAGCTGCCGTGCAAGGCGGAGATGGTGGTGGCTCGGAAAGTTCCTGCACCGTTTGAGAAGCAGCATCATGGACGGGAAGAGGAGTTTTACGCGGACTTGCTGGCGCACTTGGTCAAGAACCGGCTGTTCGCTGCGATTGAGCTGAAAAGCTACGTCGGCCCATCATTCGGAAACAACGCCAACAACCGCGCCGAAGAAGCGTTGGGGAACGCCACCGACTTCTGGACCGCCTATCGCGAAGGCGCATTCGGCAAATCACCGCGTCCGTTTCTCGGCTACCTCATGCTTCTCGAAGATTGCCCTAAGGTCCACGCCAAGCCCGCGCGTCCAATCAAGCCCAGCTACTTCGACGTATTCCCCGAGTTCCGCCAAGCCAGTTACGCCGAACGCTACCGCCTCCTGTGCGAAAAACTCGTCCTCGAATCCCTCTACTCCAGCGCCGCCCTCATCCTCTCAGCCCGCACCGCGGGAACGAGCGGCGTCTATTCCGAATTGTCCGAATCCAGCAGCCTCATGACATTCATCGCTCAATTTCGCGGCAAACTCATTTCCGAAGCGGAACGCGGTGAGCCGATGACTGTGCGGGTGAGGGAGGAACCTGGATAGTTACTTTCTGTTTATCATCGCCCGGAGCGATGTTTTCACGATGTGCCCTACTTACTAGCGTGCATGGAAGCGTTCACGAACTGGTCGGATTTGGCGCTACCGGCCTCTGGTGAGATGTTCGATTTCTTGAATACAGACCTTTGGCAATTTGACGTTTTTCAGCGGTAATTTTGCGAGAGCAGAAAACCATTGCTCGGGGGTTGCATCGGTTCGGATCATGGTGATCAGCTTTGCTGCAAACATTGCTGTCATTCGCGTCAAGCCCAGGGACATTAATTTGATCACCTTTTGGTTGGTGGTGCCGCATTCAAGATAGAGCGGCAGTGGCGGGATCGGCGGATGCTCCGCATCCGGATCGCGTTCCGCCAAGGCAAGCGGAAGCAACTCGAGATACGCTTTAATATCCCGAGCGTATTCAAAGCGGAGCGTTTTTTCGATTCCATCCACAATCGTCGGAATAACGTCATTGATGGTCATTTCGAGGGGCTCTCCGTTCTTTGCCGCAGCATCCTTGCAGTTCTTAAAACGGGCATCAATTAGCCACCGGAGGCTCTCTCCACGCATCCACCAAAACGCTAACCAAGCGTGGAACCTCCGGTATTTTCTGGATGGGGGATTCAAAGTTTCACGCACAAGTTGCATGACTGATTGCAGTATCTTGTATGCACCGGTTTTCCACGGTTCTAAAGGAATCAGAGATAGGATATCAGGCGCGGTGACAAGGTGCTCAAAAAGTGCACCCAGCTTGCCCGCAGGAAGCGTGAAATTATGACGGAGGACATCCGCCGGAAGAGTGCCCCGGTATATTTTGAGTTGTTCGAGAGTTATCTGCCAATCTTCCGATGGTACATTGGCAGTGTAAGGTGGTTTCGATGGCACTTCTGTAAGGATGAAGTCGTCGATCACCTTTCCCATGGCGACGCTTCCGGTGTTGTAAGCGTCCATTTCGTCGATGGTTCCGTTCGCGACACTGCGGATCAGTTCCCCCCATCTGAGATAGCCTCCTCTAAAGCCGACTGTAGTTTGGTGAGGGAATCACCTTTGAAAACCGGTTCGTCCCACCCGGATGGGTTGATGCACCAAATATTTCCGTAGAACTCTTTAGTGAGACGTCCGGCCCGTCCAATCAAGTTAAGGAAAGACGATCTGTCCATCGGGTTGTCTGAGCCTTTCTTCGGGTTCTCGATCACGATGTCGCTTGCTGGGAGGTTGACGCCTTGCAGTAATGTCGAGGTGCAGCAAATAAACCGAAGATGTCCGTCGGTAAATAAGTCTTCGACACCTGCTCTGACTGGACCGGGCATTTTAGAATGATGGTACGCCACACGGTGCCTCAACATTTCAATTAACTGATACTCTGGATGAACGTGTTCTCCGAGAAATTCGATGAATTCCTGTATGACTACTGGCAGTTCCTTGGAGCGGGAAGGTTCTGCCACAAGCGCCTTCGCCAGAGATTCTGCGTCACTCGGACCATTCGCAAAAAGAATACAGGATCGTTGTCCCAGTTTTTGATGCGCGGTTATCGCTAGCGCAAAGCCCGCTCGCCGCGCTGGAGATGTGCCTCCTTTCAAATCGAAGTCCAATAGACGTTCTGCCACCGGAACTGCTTCGTCGCCCAGCAGGATATCAAATCGGGCGGTCCTTGTTTGCTTCGTTGGATGCACGAGGAAAACGTTCTGGCCCACGGGTGAAACGGTTTCAGTGAATGTCTCAGCACCTTCCCGAAGGTTGAAAAGATCAAGGAGGTGTTCTGGGTTACTGACTAACGGGCTTGCAAAATATACGCAGCACTTTGGAAATCGCCGACGGGTCAGATCGATTGCAGCATGTAGTTGGATACCACGCGATCCGTCCATGATTCCGTGCGCCTCATCAATGAGCAAAACATCGATCTCCTTGGTGCCCTCAAGTGGGCTTTGTCCCAAAAGTGTAAGCAGGCGTTCCTGCGTCAGAACATACACCGCGCCTCTGGCTTCTCGATCAATAGGGATCGCGAGGGGTACGCACCGAACGGGTATGTTCTCGATACGCGCTTCGCGGAGGTGTCTCCGAACGTCACCGGCAACCTGTCGAATCAGCGCTCTAGTTGGGACGATGTAAGCTATGCAAAGCGGGGATTTCGCCGAGCGAAATTTCTGTGCTATGTCCAGAGCGAAAACGAAAGATTTTCCGGCGGAAGTCGGCGCTGAAATACTTGCGGCAGGAAATTTTTGGAGCGTGTGAAAAAGGCGGGTCTGGAAATCCGTAAATGTTCGCGCGATCCCAGCAATCGTATTCTCACTGCGACGAACTGCCTCTTCCAATGCGAATACCGGAGGCAATCCCAGAGTAGCTGCATCTTTCATGTATCGCCTCCTCAGCAACTCTAGCCCAGGAAAATTGCCGAGCCGCGTCAAAACTACTGCCGCTGAATGGCACAGCACCGGATCATTCTTGGAAACTAAGACTGCGCGTGTGACAATCTCATACGCTTTGCCTCTGTCAGGGGCCGAGTCGGAGAATGCCAGTGATGATGCTAGAGACACTAGGCGTGCGAGTTCCGCGAGAGTCGTTTGAGCTGCGGCTTGTCCTGATTGACCCGGAATAAGCGCCTGAGCATGAACCACCGCAAGGTGCTTTAACGATTTTTGAAGGAACTCAGGAATGTCCATTGCGCTAATCGTCGGGGTTCACCGCTTTGAGAAATGCGTCCCTAAACGCAGCGACGGCAGGCATCGGTAACACAAAGATTTCGAATCGCGACGCAGTCCATTCAAGCGCACCGAATTTCGATACTATCGCCTTACCAAACTTCGGAAACTGGCTCTCGTACGAGCGAGCGAAGTCAGCTTCGATTTCTCGGAAGTGATTACCCTTCGCCCTATCGTAATCATCGCTGTCGAATCCAATGAGACACGCGTGATTCGTCCTCAATCCGGCTCCACACTCGTCGTCGTAAGCGAGCTGAGCGGCGATCCTCTTTGCATTGTCGTCGAGATATTTGAACTGAGAAGTCACCAGTCGAATTTCCCCTTCAGCTCGCTTGGAGCGATGAAACTTTTCAATGCTCTTCACAGCACTCGAAAGCGCCGCGTTCATGCTTCCCACTAGCTTCGATTCCCCGAAATACACGTCATAAACCTGCGCAACGGAATCCCATTTCATGTGAACTCCGTCGGAGCCTAAAACCTCGGCTCCAGGGTTGCCTTTCATCTCCATTTTACAAACGACTTGAGGTGCTTTAAGCACTGCCTCCATCAGGAAATACAGTAGGATTTCTCCTGCTTCGCCGCCGTTTTTAATCCTCCGGAGCAATCCGCGAGCTTCGCGTCCGAGTTTTTGATGCTGGACTAGCTGCTCACGGTGTTGTGCTGGACTCAACGGCTCACGCGTCCGGGAATAACGTCTCTCTGACAAGCAGAATTGGATCAAATGGTCCGCCAGCGAGTTTGCGAGTTCTTCCACCATCGGTCTGCTATTGGCATTGTAGCGCAGGTGATGAAATCGAAGCATCACTACCGGGTTCGTGCGGGCCGTTTCTTGCAGTTCCCCCTTGAGAGTCTTGTTGTACGCTGATTCCGACACTTCCAAATAATCGGCAAGTGAGTCTATGAAGATTGGTGGTGAAACAGGCACGTCTCAAATCATGTATCGCGGCCAACTGTGAGTGTCGAGAATTGCAACTTGAGCGACATCGAGACTTTAAACTTAGTCCTTCGTTCCCACTTCTCCCACCCTTTCACTTGCCCGCACCGGGCGGGTTTGCTAAATCTCCGCGCGTATGACGGTGACTGATATCCATCTTTTATGCGCGGGGCGGGCGGGAGGCCCGGAGGTTGAGGGGCGGATTGTCGGCGGTCTTGTTCCCCTTTATGAAGACCAAGCGTAAGTCATCGAAACCCGGAACGAAACCCTCTGCCACCCGGAATTCCGGGAGTTGCCGCAGTGCGCGCGGGGGCGGCGGTAAAACGCAA
>JAYSTZ010000274.1:0-3954 GCA_043719365.1 Verrucomicrobiaceae bacterium
CGCTGGCGCTGCAAAAAGTGGCGAAGGAATATGGCATCGTCATCATCGCCTCCCTCTTCGAGCGGCGCAGCGCGGGGCTCTACCACAATACCGCCGCAATCCTCGACGCCGACGGCTCGCTCCTCGGCAAATACCGGAAGATGCACATCCCGGACGACCCCGCGTTTTACGAAAAATTCTACTTCACGCCCGGCGACCTCGGCTTTCGCACATGGGAAACTCGCTACGGGAAAATCGGCGTGCTCATCTGCTGGGACCAATGGTATCCCGAAGCCGCGCGCCTCACCGCGTTGAGTGGCGCGCAGATCCTTTTCTACCCCACCGCCATCGGCTGGCACCCCGCGGAAAAAGCGGAATACGGAGCGCGTCAACACAGCTCGTGGGAGACGATTCAGCGTGGACACGCAATCGCCAACGGATGCTACGTCGCCGCCGTGAATCGCATCGGCCACGAAGCACCGGACGGCGGGCCGGGGCTGGAGTTTTGGGGGCAGAGCTTTGTTGCCGACCCCGCCGGGCAGATACTCCAAAAGGCGAGCGTGGACAAAGAAGAGAACCTCATCGTGGAAGTCGATCTAGGCGCACTGGAATTTCAGCGCACGCACTGGCCCTTCCTCCGCGACCGCCGCATCGACGCCTACGGCGACATCACAAAGCGGTTCATCGACTAATTTAGTGCGGTGGCTAAAGAATCTCGATGCCGTATTTCGGTGCGACCGCGAGGAGCTTTTCGATGTCGGCGTGGGTAACGGGGCGCGGCAGTGAATCGAACACTCGACGGGCGTCGGAGCGCTGCAGGGAAATCCCTGCCAGTTTGGGCGGGCGAGGATAGGTTTTCCCCGCGAGACCTGCGGAATATCGCTCAGGCGTCCGCCTCTATCGCGCGGCGCGGGACGGAATCACGTGTCTTCGTGGCGGAGCGAACTTCTCCCGGTTGTCAACGCGTTGGGCAGATGATGCCGGAAGGGCGCTGAAATGCTGAACGAGCTTGGACGGAAACACGGTGAGGATTGTCCCGGTCGAAATGGGAGCGTGTCCGAGATGGGGCGCTAATGCTTCGCGGGCTGTGAGGTTTTAATGAGTCCACATACGACCTTTATTCATGCGCATACTCGCTCTTCTTGCCCTGACCGCCTCACTCGCCGCCGCCGATGCCCCGCCGGATTTCCGCTATAAAGTGGAGACGTTTGTCGAAGGGATGCCGCAGCCGATGCAGCTCCAGTTTGCACCGGATGGACGCGTCTTTTTCATCGAAATCGCGGGCAAGGTGAAGGTCCTCTATCCCGACACGAAGAAGGTCGTGGAAGCGGGCTCTCTGGCGGTGTTTAACGATCAGGAAAACGGGCTGCTCGGTATGGCGCTGGATCCTGGGTTTGCGCAGAACCACTGGATCTACCTGCTCCATTCGCCGAAGAATTTTACTGGGCAGCACCTCAGCCGCTTCACGATGAACGGCGACACGATCGACATGGCGAGCGAGAAGGTTGTGCTCAGTTACGAGGAGCAGCGGAAGGAGTGCTGCCACCATGCGGGAGCGCTGCGGTTTGGGCCGGATGGGACGCTCTATTTTTCGGCGGGGGATAATACGAATCCGTTTGCTTCGGACGGCCTCGCACCCCTCGACGAGCGGCCCGACCGTTCGGCATGGGATGCGCAGAAATCCTCGGCGAATCCGAACGATTTGCGCGGGAAGATTAATCGCATCAAGCCGACGCCGGAGGGTGGATACACGATTCCCGCGGGGAACCTTTTTCCGCCGGGGACGCCGGGGACGCGGCCTGAGATTTACGTGATGGGCTGCCGGAATCCGTGGCGCTTCAACATCGATCAAGAGACGGGTATTCTTTACTACGGCGACGTGGGAAATGACGCGGGCGGCGACGATGAAAAACGCGGGCCGCGTGGCTATGATTACATCAACCAGGTGCGCAAGCCGTCGAACTTCGGCTGGCCGTATTTCCGGGGAAACAACAACGCGTATGCGGAATACGACTTCGCGACAAAAGCCATCGGTGCAAAATACGACGCGGCGCATCCGGTGAACAACAGCCCGAACAACACGGGTGCAAAAGACCTGCCGCCTGCACAGCCTGCGTGGATCTATTATCCGGGCGGAAACTCGGCGGAGTTTCCGATTCTCGGATCGGGCGGGCGCACGGCTTGCGGCGGTCCGGTTTTCCACTGGAAGCCGGAGTATGAAAAGACCGGCGGGCTGCCGCAGCACTTCGACAATTGTCTGGTGATTTACGATTGGTCGCGCCCGTTCATCAAGTGGGTGCGGCTGGATAAGGATGCGAACCGCGTGGGAATCGAAAACTTCACGGCGGCGCTCAAATTCAAGCGGCCCGTGGATATGGTCATCGGTCCGGACGGCGCGCTGTGGCTTCTCGAATACGGCGACACGTGGGGCGCGAACAAGGATTCCGCGCTGCGCCGCATTTCGTTTCAGGCGGGCAATCTCGCGCCGGTCGTGGCTGCCTCCGCGAAAAATGCGACGGGCCGCGAACCGCTGACGGTGGAGCTTTCCGGAGACGGCACGAAGGACCTCGATGGCACCGCGGCAAGATACGAATGGCGGCTCCAGCCCGGCGACAAAGTTGTCGCGACGACGGCATCGGCAAAAGTGACCATCGCCGAGCCCGGCAACTACCGCGCGGAACTTCGCGTGACTGACGACAAGGGCGCGACGGGCTCTGCTTCCGTGCCCGTGATGGTGGGGAACACGGAACCGACGGTGACGTTCGAATCCCCGGCAAACGGTGACTTTTTCGCGCCCGGCGAAGCGGTGAAATTCAAGATCTCCGCCCGCGACGCCGAAGACGGCGAATCGACGAAGAAGGCCGATGAGTTCGGCGTTCGGACGCTCGTGAGCGCATCGTGGAAAGGCGCCGACGCAAAAGTGAGCCAGACCGAGCCCGGCCTCGCGTTGATGAAGCAGAGCGATTGCTTCAACTGCCACGCCATCGAGCAGCAAATCGTCGGACCGCCCCTGCTGAAAATCGCCGAGAAATATCGCGACATCGCCGGTGCCGAAAACGCCAGCGTGCAGCGCGTCGTCGCCGGCTCCACGGGAGTTTGGGGGCAAGTCGGGATGCTCCCGCATCCGCAGCACAACGAAGACGAAATACACCTCATGGTGCGCTGGATTTACAGCCTCAAGGCCGGCTCCGCTTCGCCCGGAATGACGCGCGGCTTGACCGGCGAAATCACCGCGCCGAAGGACGGCAACATCGACGCCTGCGTGCTCGAAGCCACCTACACCGACGCCGGACGCGCCCCCGTGGGTTCGCTCAGCGGACGGGCGACGGTGACGTTGCAAGCCCGCCGCATCGAAGCCGAGAACGCCGAAATCAAAGGCGCAAAAGTCCTCGGACTGACCGGCGCTGGCGGGAAAAAGGGAGTCGGCGCAATCGACGACGGCCACTCGGTGAAATTCGCCAACATCAATCTCGCGATGGTCAACGGACTCACCGTCCGCGCATCCTCCGGCAACGTCGGCGGAAAAGTGGAATTCCACTCCGGCTCACCGACCGGCGAACTGATCGGCTCCGTCGATGTGCCAAACACCGGCGGCTGGGAAAAATGGATCGAGCAAAAATCAGCCCTCGCGCCGACCCGTGCGACCACCCGCACCGACGTTTACGCAGTCTTCGTCAACCCCGGCAAAAGCGGCTTGATGAATCTCGACTGGGTGCAGTTCGACGGGAAGTAGAGGGATGCAAAAGGGGGGGCAATTTGCCCCCTCCCTTTCAAAACCTCACAATCCAATTTCACCGGACGACACGGCACCGCGCCGACTGTCAAATATTAGTTCGAGTGTTGTTCATTGGTGCTCCCCCTCACCGCCGCCATCGCGCTGTTTGACGACCTCCAGCGCAAACCCCGCACGAGCATCGGCGGCAGCGCGACAAAGCGCCGCGAACTAGTCACCGGAGTCGCCGACTTGATCGAGCA
>JAYSTZ010000275.1:0-9684 GCA_043719365.1 Verrucomicrobiaceae bacterium
GCGCTTTAAACCCGATTAGATTACTTGGGATAAAGACATGCGACTTTCAAAACGAGGCGAATACGCTCTTCGAGCACTGCTGGACCTGACAATGGCCCATGCGCTCGACCGTCCGCTCGTGCCGCTCACGGCGCTCGCGGAGGCGCAGCGGATTCCTGCCACGTTTTTGGAGCAAATCCTCATCGACCTCCGGCAGGGCGGCTTTCTCGCCAGCACCCGGGGAAAATACGGCGGCTACTCGCTCGCGAAACCGGCTGGGGATATCATGATCGGCGAACTCGTGCGTTATCTCGACGGCCCGCTCGCGCCGATTGGTTGCGCGAGTGTGACGGCTTACGAGCGCTGCTCGTGCCCTGACGAGGAACACTGCGGGCTGCGACTCGTGATGATGGACGTGCGCAACGCGATTTCCAATGTGCTCGACCGCTACAGCCTCGCGCACCTCGCGGAGGTCACGCTCCAGCATCTCCGCCGCGACGGACTCTTGCCGCCGGTGGTCGAACTCATTCGTCATCTAAACCTCGCGACGCGCGCAAAAACAGCCGCTGCGAAGCCGGTCGAGCCGGACTTTTCCATTTAGCAAACGTGAACATTTTCACAGCCATCCATGCATTCCAGCAGACTACCGGGCGGATTCCCTGCGTCGCGGAAATGTGTGCCTGCATGGCTGTCCAGCATTGCCGCTGAGCCGACCACGGACAGCACGCACGCCTGAACCCGCAGCCAGTCTGCCGCGGAAAACACACGCATACACATACACACATGAAACGCATCACCTTCATCCGAAACATCACCGCCGCCGCACTGGCGCTCACGCTTTCCGGCTGCGGAAAAAGCGACGCCCAAAAGGCTGGCGAACCGCCGGTTTTGCGCGTCGGATTTTTCCCAAACATCACACACGCCCAGGGGCTCATCGGCTATCACGAGACGGTGACAAAAGGCGCGGACGGCTGGTTTGAAAAAGCCACCGGCGCGAAGGTCGAGTGGTATCCGTTCAATGCGGGACCGAGCGCGATCGAGGCATTGCTCGCAGGCTCCATCGACATCACTTACGTCGGACCGAATCCTGTTTTGAACGGCTACACGCGGACCAAAGGCGCGGACATCCGCGTGCTCACCGGAGCAACGCGCGGCGGAGCCTCGCTCGTCGTGCAAAAAGACTCGGGGCTGAAAACTGCCGCGGATTTTCGCGGGAAAAAGATCGCGTCGCCCCAGCTCGGCGGCACACAGGACATCGCAGCCCGAGCGTGGCTCAAAGCGGGCGGCATCAATATCACCACAAGCGGCGGCGACGCATTCGTTGTGCCGACACAAAACCCCGATCAACTCGACCTTTTCAAGCGCAAGCAACTCGACGCCGCGTGGACCGTGGAGCCGTGGGTGTCGCGACTGGAACTCGAAGCGGAAGCGGTCCAACTCATCGACCAGCGCGAGGTCGTGACGACGATCCTCGCCAGCAGCGTGAAGTCACTCGGAGCAAAACGCGAATTGGTGGGCAAGTTCCTCGCTGCCCACGAATCGCTGACCGCAAAAATCACCGCCGAACCCGCTTGGGCTAAGCCGCTCGTATCATCCGCACTGCAAAAAGCCACAACGAGACCAATCCCGGAAGCGTTGCTCGACCGCGCGTGGCCTCGTCTTACATTCACGACGGCGGTGAAGCCGGAGGATTTTACTAGCCTCCAACGCGACGCGAAATCCGTCGGGCTTCTTCCCGAAGAAGCCGACCTCGCAAAACTTTTCGCAAAACCATGAGCACTGAAACCGAACTCGCAGCGCCGCCTCCGGCAAAAATCCGGCTCAACAGCGTAAATAAAATATTCAGCGGCGCGCGCGGAAATCTCACCGCGCTACAGGACATCAATCTGGAAATCGGCGACGGCGAATTTGTCTGCTTCGTCGGCCCGAGCGGCTGCGGAAAAAGCACCCTTCTCCGCATCGTCGCGGGGCTGGAGCGAGGATTCACCGGCGACGCCGAAGTGAACGGAAAACCGATCGAAGAACCGGGCCGCGATAGGACGGTGATGTTTCAAGAGCACGCACTTTTTCCGTGGCTCGACGTAATGGGAAACGTGTTGTTCGGACTGAAACTGAAGCCGGACCTCACTGACAAAAATCGCATCGAAGTCGCGCACTACTATCTGCAACTCGTAGGACTCGACGGCTTTGAGCGCGCAAGCATTCACGAGCTGAGCGGCGGCATGAAACAACGCGTCGCCCTCGCAAGGGCACTCGCGCCAAACCCGAGAGTTTTGCTGATGGATGAGCCGTTTGCCGCGCTCGACGCGATGACCCGCGAGCAGCTCTACGGCGACATCCAGCGCATTCACGCGACCCGGAAAAAGACCATCCTCTTTGTCACTCACAACGTCCGTGAAGCCGTGTGTCTCGGCGACCGTGTCCTGCTTTTCTCGCCGCGTCCCGGGCGCATCCGTCATGAATTTCGCGTCGAACTTCCGCGTCCACGCGAGTTCAACGACACCGCACTCGCCGCGCTCTCGCGCGACATCACCAACGAGCTCAAAACGATTCTCGCAACACCCGCTCCCGCAGTCGTCGCCGTATGAAAAACATCATCCCCGCCATCTTCGTCTTCGCCGCACTTCTCGCCGCCTGGGAAGCATTCGCCCGGCAGTCCGGCTCATCTGCGGTGCTACTCCCGCCGCCAAGTGCCGTGTGGAGCTACACTCTTGGTGCGATCAAATCCGGCGAGTTGCTCGACGCATCGCTCACCACCATGCGCCGGCTTGCACTCGGCTACTTAATCGGAATCGTCGCTGGTATTCCGCTTGGGATGCTCACTGCGCGATTCAAGCTCGCGCAGAATACGCTCGGCGTCATCGCGCTTGGCCTGCAAACGCTCCCAAGTGTCTGCTGGGTGCCGCTGGCGATCCTGTGGTTCGGCCTCACCGAGACTGCGATGCTTTTTATCGTCATCATGGGAACGATGTGGGCCGTCATTCTCGCGACCGATCACGGCATCCGCCAAATCCCGCCGCTTTACCGCGAAGCCGCGCTCACGATGGGCTCGCGCGGGCTCCACCTGTGGTGCCGCGTGCTCGTTCCCGCGTCGCTCCCGCACATCGTGAGCGGCACGAAACAAGGGTGGGCATTCGCGTGGCGCTCGCTCATGGCTGCGGAGATCTACGTCACCATCCTCGGCTCAAACGGCCTCGGCCACCTGCTCCACTACGGACGCGAACTTCACGCGATGGACCAGGTCGTCGCGCTCATGCTTCTCATCATCCTCATCGGCTTTGCCGCCGACAAAATCATCTTCAGCCCATGGGAGCGCTTCCGTCACCGCCGCTGGGGCCTTCGCGACTAACCAAGAAAAGCCATGCCTGAGAATCAATACGAACCTTGGATCGAAATCGTCCGCCGCAAAGTCGGTGCCATGCGCTTCGGCAGCGTCCTGCTCACGATCCACGACGGACGCGTCACGCAAGTCGAGGCCACGGAGAAAACACGCATCGCCAGCGAGACGGCGAAGCGCGCGGTAGCTTCGGACGACTGACATTTTCCCACCGGCGCACGCCGGAGGTTTTACAAACACAACTCATCCGACGCCGACCAGAAACACGGAGGTGGCGGATCTAAAACTACATCATCAAGTGAACCAATTCATCACGGGCAGCATCGCGCTGCTCATCACCGCGTCCGCATTTGCAGGCGCACCGACACCAACAACTACTCCAGTCAAACCTGCGGAAACCAAGGGCCTCACCTTTGCCGATGGCGTGCTCACGCTCGATTTGGAGCAGCGCTTCCGCTTTGAAGCGCGCAGCAACAACCGCGACTTCGACGACCGACTCAACGACGACAACGACGACTCTTGGCTACTCAGCCGTTCGCGTATCGGCATCGCAGTGCGGCCTACATCGTGGCTGAAGTTCTACGTGCAGGGGCAAGACACCCGCGAGTGGAACAGCGAGCGCCCAAACATTCCCGGCGTGCGCGGCACCGAGGGCGGCGATTCGTTTGATCTGCGTCAGGCCTACGTGGAGCTGGGCGATTTGAAGGAATTCCCGCTGGCTCTTACGCTCGGGCGGCAGACGCTCAGCTACGGGGATCGCCGTGTCCTCGCCGATTCGCAGTGGGCGAATTTCGGACGCACGTTCGACGCCGCGAAGCTCCGCTGGCAGCCCGCGAAAGGCTGGACGCTCGACGCTTTTGCTGGCCGCCCCGTGCAGATCAAAGAGGACACGTTCAACGACAGTGACAGCGCCGATAACCTCTTCGGCCTTTACCTGACGACCGAAGCGCTCGGGTTTCAGACCACCGATCTTTACGTGCTCCATCGCGATAAATCGGACGATCAGCCCGACCTCGATCCGGTCAACAAGCTCGACGCTCGCGGCGCAGGCAGCGGCCCCGCGCAACGCACCACGACCATCGGCACGCGCTGGAAATCCACGCCCGGCGCGTTTGGCAATTGGGACTACACCGCCGAGTTCGCGTATCAGTTCGGCGACCTGTGGACCGGCAATCGCTCCACCGCGAAGCTCGATCACCGGGCTTTCGCCACGCATACGAATGTCGGCTACACATTCACTGACGCGCAGTGGAAGCCTCGCCTCGCGTTGGAATACAACTACGCCACCGGCGACAAAAACCCCGGCGACGGACGCTCCCAGTCATTCCAAAATCTTTTCGCTTCGAACCACGAAAAATACGGATTCATCGACGAATTTAGCTGGCGTAACCTCCACGACGCCCGCCTTTCGCTCAGCGCCAAGCCGGTCAAAAACGTGGACGTGACGCTCGACTACCACGCCTTCTGGCTCGCCGAGACGACCGACTACTGGTTCCGCGCCAACGGCACCTCCACACTGCGCACGAAGACACCCACAGGCCGCGACGTGCGCACCGTCGGCGCAAGCAACTTCGCCGGGCACGAGGTGGACTTCACGGTGAAATGGAAAGCCAACGACCATCTCACTGTGGAGAGCGGCTACAGCCACTTCTTCGCTGGCGCCTATTTGAAAGACACCGGCCCGAGCGACGACGCCGACTTCGCGTACTTGCAGGCGACGCTCGCGTTCTAAGAATCGAGGACGCTGCGGAAGATGGTTCCGCGTCAGCACTGAGCGTTCAAAGCAATCGCCGGTCGGCGAAACGAGTCATGATCCCTTGAAATACGCCGCCGACCGGCGAATCCCACGCGGGATTTTGTAAAAGTTTCCCGTGCCGATAATTTCGTTGCGAATGTCGAATTTCCCGTGGGCGACGCAATCGGCAGCTCGACCGTGCGAAATTTCACCGTCCTCTCCAACGTGCTCGGCAGCCCCGCGCAAGCGCGTTGCAATGACAGCGGCAACGTGATCGTGAAGGTGACGGACACAGCAGGTGCGCAGCATCTTGTGCTGATCGCGGTGCCGTAATTAGTCGAGAGCTGAGGGTTGAGCGTTGAGAGAACGCGGGGCGTGGCCCCGCTGCCCCAGCGGGAACCCTCTCACGCGGAGCGCAGAAATGTGGCGTCTGGCGAAAATAGTCTGTCCGCTTTTGCTGTCGGCGGGCGTTTATGGGCGAATGTTGACGATGACCGATCATGAACTGCTGCGTGATTACGCCCAAACCGGCGCGGAGGCGGCGTTTGCGGAACTCGTGCGCCGCCACGTCGCGCTGGTTCATTCCGCCGCGCTGCGGCAGGTGCGCGATGCCCACGCCGCTGAGGAAATCACGCAGGCGGTTTTCATCGTCCTCGCGCGGAAGGCAGCGCGGCTCGGGCCGAACACGGTGCTCGCGGGCTGGCTGTTGAAAGCCGCTCGCTACGCAGTCAGCACCCACATCCGCGCCACCGTCCGCCGCACGCGGCGTGAACAGGAGGCCGCCATGCAAGCGACGTTGAACGAACCCGCCGCCGAAGCGCAGGCGTGGGAACAACTCGCCCCGCATCTCGATGACGCGCTGGCCGCGCTCGGTGAAGCTGACCGCGCCGCCATTGCGTTGCGCTATTTCGAGAAGAAGACCGCTGGCGAAATCGCGGCGGCGTTGAAGGTGAACGAGGTGGCCGCGCAAAAGCGCATCAGCCGCGCGTTGGAAAAATTGCGGAACCTGTTCCACAAACGTGGGGTGGTGTTGCAGGCCACGCTCATCGCCAGTGCAGTGTCTGCGAATGCGGTGCAAGCCGCGCCCGCCAGCGTGGCGGTGGCCGTCGCGACGGTGGCGAAAGGCGTCGGCGCTACCGAGTCCATCGCCGTGCTTGCGGGCGGGACTTTGAAGTTGATGTCCACCGGGTTTGCGAAGGCGATGCTGTTGGTTTTGTTCTCGCCGGTGCTTTCCGGCCTTGTGCCTTACCTCATGATGCGATCTCTTTTGCGACGCACGAAATCCGAGCGCATACGCGCGTTGCATACTTGGTTGGCCTGGCGGGGTGTGTGGTCGAACGTGATCTCCGCGCTCGCGGCCGTACCGCTTGGTTTCATCAATCCTAGAATTCATCCCTGGCTCTTAACGGGAGCATTCCTACTGTTCGGGCTTGTGCTGTTCGTGGCGGTGAAGTTGCAAATTTATTGGACCCGCCTTCACGAACAGGAACTGAAACGCCTCCGCGCCGAGGAAGAGTCCGCTGATCCAAATCCAACTATCAAATCATGAAAACACTCCGCTTAATCCGTCATGCGCTGGCCGTGGCAATCGCCGCCAGTTTTATCTCGCAAACTCTCCACGCCGCGCCGGTCGAAGAGATGCCCGTCACCGAGCGGGACCTTCCGCTCGATTCGCATTTCCGTTACCTGCTCATCGGCAGCAAAACGAACGAACCCGCGCCTGCGGAAGGTTTCGGACTGGTGATGATTTTGCCGGGCGGCGACGGCAGCAAAGATTTTCTTCCGTTCTGCAAAGAGATGAAACGCTGGGGCATCCCGACGAATTTCGTCGTCGCGCAACTGCTCGCGCCCCAGTGGGCGCCGAATCAGCAGGTGGTCTGGCCGACAAGCGTCTGGAAAGAATCCGGCATGGCGCATCCGACCGAAGCGTTCATCGAAGGCGTGATTGATGACGTGCAAAAACTTCACCGGATTGATCCGCGCCAAGTCTTCACGATCTCGTGGTCGTCCGGCGGCCCGGCGGCCTACGTCGCGGCGTTCACCAGCAAGCGCATCACCGGATCGTTCATCGCCATGTCAGTATTTAAGCCGGAATTATTGCCCGTGCCCGCCGCCGCGAAAGGCCGCGCGTTTTATCTCTACCACTCGCCGGACGACGCCACCTGCCCGTTCCTGCTGGCGGACTACGCGCGGCTGTCCTTGGGCGAAAAAGGCGCGCGGGTGCTGATGAAAACCTATCCCGGTGGTCACGGCTGGCAGCCAAACACTTTTTATTTCGACACGCTGAAAGCGGGACTCCAATGGCTACAGAAGGAGAATACGGGAACAAACAGTCCCGCGAAATAGTTGAAACTCATTTCCTCCCGTGAAACCACTTCGGAGTTCGGGCTCAAAACAACTTCGTGATGTCAGCGTGGATTATGGCGTGCGCTGTTTCATTCACGCGTAACACGCGAATGATGCGGGCCAGGCGGCTTTCTTGGGGAGCTGGCGGGCGGGCGGGGGGAAGGCGCGGTGGGAGGAATTTAATTGTGGTCCAGATAGAGGATGAACTGGAGCGGATAATCGGCAAGCCGTCGGGCGTGTCCGGCAGGATGGTACGAGCACTTTCTACCACGTCTCGGGCGGCGATGCGAGCGGCTACGGCGCGGGCGCAAAGTGGCAGAGCTTCGGCATCCCGACGTTGACCGAATACAGCGGAGCCGCCGCGTTTCTCGGCACGGTGAAACCCGGCACCGGTACGGCGACGAGCGCAAACAACGTGGGCGTTTTCGCGGAAGTCGCGGATAGGGACACTCCCGCCACCATACGGCGCATCGCATCCAAAGGCGAAGCCGCACCCGGCGTGAACGGCGGCGTATTCGCCGTGCTGAAAGACCCGGTGATCGGGTATTTCAGCACCGCTTTTCCCGCGACTATGAAGACCGTCCCCGGCCTCATCACCGCTGCGGACAATGACGGCATCTGGCTCTCCGACGACGAGCACGGACTACAGCTCATCGCGCGGGAAGGAGCGGAGCCGCCGGAAGTGCCTGAGGGAGCAACATGGAAAGCCTTCACGTCGCTCGCTCAGCCATCCAGCCATCCATCCGCGGGCCGATGTTAGCGGCGACGATGCAGGGCGTGGGGATCACGACGGCAAATGATGTGGGCCTCTGGGCGACCGATTACTTTGGCGACCTCCGCCTCCTGCTGCGCGAGGGCGACGCAATCGGCAGCACGACCGTGCGAAATTTCACCGTCCTCTCCAACGTGCTCGGCAGCCCCGCGCAAGCGCGTTACAATGACAGCGGCAACGTGATCGTGAAGGTGACGGACGCAGCAGGCGCGCAGCATCTTGTGCTGATCGCGGTGCCGTAACACGTCCTATAACAAAGCTGCGCACCCCGGTCCTCCGGGTGTGGTTAAAAGTGGAATCGTTCAAAGTCGCGACAGCGACAAGGAGCGGCGACATTCCTGTCGCTGTCCTAAAAGCGCGAAGCGCCCAATCAGATACGTGCGGCTCTCGGAATCGGCACGGATTTGAGATTAGGCGCTTCGCGCTGTGGGGGCAGCGACAAGAATGTCGCCGCTCCTTGTGCGCTACGCGCTCCATTCCACTTTTAGTCACACCCCGGTCCTCCCGCCCGACAACGCCGCGCTCGACGGCGGGCGGGAATGGTGATTGTCTCCGCGTCCTCCCGCGCTGCAGGTGGCGCGGGGCAACTCTTCCTTACTATGAAACACACATCACTCTCACTACTTACCGCACTCACTCTCGCTGCAATCAGCGGGCCTGCTTTCGCGCAGGACTATCTTCACTTCGACGGGAAGGACGGGCCGGGGAAGGGCAAGCGCGTGGTGCTTCTCGCGGGCGATGAGGAGTATCGTAGCGAGGAGGCGATGCCGATGCTCGGGAAGATTCTCAGCCAGCGCCATGGGTTCGATTGCGACGTGCTTTTTTCCGCTGATGCGGACGGTACGATCCAGCCGGGAAAAGGCGAGTCGCTCACCCATCCGGAGTCGCTGGATAAAGCGGAAGCAATCGTCATGTCCATCCGCTTCCGCCATTGGAACGACGAGACGCTCGCGAAGTTCGAGGCGGCGGTGAATCGCGGCGTGCCGATTGTCGCGCTGCGGACCTCCACGCACCTTTTCAATACCATCCCGAAGGAGAGCAAATACGCCAAGTGGAACTGGAACTCGAAGGAGTGGGCCGGCGGCTTTGGGCGCAACGTGTTCGGCGAAACATGGGTCGCGCATCATGGCGCACACATGAAAGAGGGCACGCGCGGTATCATCGAGGAGTCGCAGAAGGAAAACCCGATTCTCCGTGGAGTAGGGGACATATTTGGCGACACGGATGTCTATACGGCAAATCCGGTGGCGGATGCGAAAATCCTCGTGCGCGGTCAGGTGACGGAGTCGCTCGACCCAAAGAGCGCGGCAGTCACCGGCAAGAAAAATGAGCCCATGCAGCCCGTCGTGTGGACGCGCGTGAACAAGAACGAGAACGGCAAGCTCAACAACATCCTCACCACGACGATGGGCGCGGCGACGGACTTCAAAAGCGAAGGCCTGCGCCGCCTCGTCGTGAACGGGGTCTTTTGGGGCCTCGGACTCGAAGTCCCGGCGAAAGCGGATGTCACGCTCG
>JAYSTZ010000276.1:0-3950 GCA_043719365.1 Verrucomicrobiaceae bacterium
CCGAAGGCGCGCAATGTAATAGCCCAGGCAAAGCGAGGCACGAGCGCAGGCCTGGGTCTGAGGTCCCACACGAACCATGAGCCCTGCAAGGGCGGCATCCTTCGGGTGGCTCGCGGTTTGATTCCGCCCGTTGCTTTCGCTTCGCTCACCCCTGCGGGGCAGCCTTCGGCTGGCTGTCTCCGCTTCGCTCCGGCTCAGGGCTCATCGGATTTCTTCGACGTGACCCAGGGATGCGCTCCTTCGTCGCTGCCCCTGGGCTTTTACATGGCCGGGCCTTCGGCCCTCATTGGCGACTGAGTAATTCGCGTTCTTCACAGCAACCACCCTTCACCTTCGTCATCGGCACGCTCGCCTCGACCTGACCCGGAGCGACGAGACTGGTGAGCGACTTCTTCCTCCGGGAGATTGCCGGTGGAGAACGGCGAACGCACGCGGCGCGGATTGCAAGCTTGAGTTCGGTGAACTGGGAGGTGCAGGTTGCCGAATGGAACATTGGCAGGAAGAGCGTCGGCGGCTCGAACAGGAACTTGGCGAGCGAATCACGCTCGACGCTTTGACGGGTCCGATCGGGCTGACGGGGCAGGGGACTTTGAGGGATGATTCCGGTGCCGAAGCCGGCTGGCTGATTGCGCAGCGGAAAGGCGGGCACCGTCACTCCATCGACGACGTGCTGACCGCTTGGTACGCGCTCCAGGTTTCGCCGCGCGTCTCCGAGCATCTCGACCTCGGCACTGGAATCGGCACGGTGGGCTTGCTCACGCTTTGGGGGATGGGGCCTGCGGCCCGGCTGACATGCGTCGAGGCGCAGGAAATCAGCTATCGGTTGCTGCAATCAAATCTCGATACGAACGGGCTGCGCAGTCGTGTGGATTGCTCGCACGGTGACTTGCGCGAGCTGGCGCTGGCGCGGAAGTTTCCGCTCATCACCGGCAGCCCGCCTTACTTTCCTCCGGGTGCGGGCGTGCTTCCAAAGGATTCCCAAAAAGCCCAAGCGCGATTCGAGCTTCGTGGCGATGTGAGTGATTACGCGAGGGCGGCAGTTGCGCACCTCGCGGACGAAGGATGGTTTGTCCTCTGTTTCCCCACACCGCAAAAACAGCGCGCCCTCAATGGAATCGCAGCAACCGGGCTGCGCGTCGTGCGTCTTCGCGACGTGATTCCCCGTGAAACACTGCCTGCACTTTTTACCGTCTTCGCCTGTCGGCACGCTCGGGATTTCTCCGGCGCAATAACCGTTGAAGCTCCGCTGACCGTTCGCCTCGCCAGCGGTCGCCTTACTGAGGAAATGGCCGCGGTGCGCCGCGTGTTTGGCTTTGCCGATGGCGAGGCGCACGGAGGCTGGGCCGCACCGAAGGCTTCGTGATTTACCTAACGTCTCCGCCCAAAACGCATTCTCTCCGCATGACACCGACACCGATTTCCCGCCGCACCTTTATCCAGAGCACCGCCGCGCTCGCCGCCAGCAGTCTCGTCGCCGCGGAAAAGCGCAAGCTCATGGCCTACGTCGGGACTTATACTTCGCCGCTGCAAAACATGCGCGCCACGCAAGTCGATCTTCCGCCGGGAAATGGAAAAGGCATTCACATGTTTGAAATCGACCGCACCACCGGCGCGATGACGGCGCGCGGTGTGGTGGAAATGGGCACGAGTCCGAGCGCCCTCGCGTTCAACGCCGCGAAGACCCACCTTTACTCCGGCAACGAAACCGAGCGCATCGGCCCCGAAGAAGCTGGCAGTGTGAGCGCATTTGCGGTGGAGGCTGACGGCTCGCTTCGCCTGCTCAATACAGTGAGCTCCGGCGGCAAAGGCCCCGCGCATCTCAGCGTGCATCCATCCGGAAAGTTTGTGCTGGTCGCGAACTACTTTGGCGGCTCGGTCGCGGTTATTTCGATTCTGCCGGACGGACGGCTTGGCGAGGCGGCCGATTTGAAAAAGGACGAAGGTCCCATCGGTCCGAAAAAAGCCACCAACGCAAAGCCCGGAAGCTTTGCCACGAGCGGACACGACCAGGCCCACGCGCACATGATTGAAGCCGATCCGTCGGGGCGCTTCGTCATTCACGTCGATCTCGGACTCGACCGCATTTACGTCTGGCGGTTCGATGCCACACGCGGCGTGCTCACGGCCAGCGAGCCTGCATTTATCGAACTCCCGCCCGGCGACGGCCCCCGGCATTTTGCCTTCCATCCAAACGGGCGCTGGTTCTACTCCATTCAGGAAGAGGGCTCGACCATCGTGCTTTTCGACTACGACGCAGAGCACGGTCGCCTCACATCGCGGCAGACTATCTCCAGCCTCCCTCCTGGATACGCAGGCAGTAACTTCTGCTCGGAAATTCTCGTCACCGCAGACGGGCGCTTCGTCTATGCCGGAAACCGGCTCCACGACAGCATCGGCATTTTCGCCATCGGCGAAAACGGCACGCTCACCCACGTCGCCGACGAATGGACGCGCGGCAATTACCCGCGCAGTTTCACCATCGAGCCGTCTGGAGAATTTCTCTACTGCTGCAACCAACGAGCCGACCACATCACCGTCTTCCGCACCGACTCAAAAACCGGCGCGCTCAAATTCACAGGCCACTTCGCACCCGTCGGCAATCCATCGATCATCGTCTTCCGCGAATTGGGGTCTTAGCGCCCGGTCATGACGGACTTCCTCCAGAACCCGGTTTTTCACGGCGCCGCGCAATTCGTGATTGTCTCCGTGTGGGTCTTCCACGGACTTTACAGCAAGCTGCTGAACGGCATGCGTGCCACAGAGCGTCCATCTCAGCAGATTCGCACTCAAAAACTCTTAACGCACACTTTCAGTTATGATTGGGAAATCCAAAGTCTGCGGCCATGCCTTGAATCAAAAGCTGATTGTAAAAGGACCGCCTGCGAAATTGAAATCCGTGTTCAAAGTCCCGCTCCCCACCGCGCCGACCTGCACGTAGTGATTCCCGCCGAGAAGCGAGAGCGACTTCCCGCCTGCGATGCCCGATAGCTCTCCGGGACATCCGTGGAATAGCGCGTATTCGAAGTCGTGCCGACGACGTTCAGGGTCCCATTGTAGCCCGTGCCCGAAGAATCCAGCACCGTTCCCGTAGTGCCGACGGATGGCGGAGTATCCGTATCAAATGTCCAGTAACCGATGAGCGTAGCGCGCGATGCAGGAGCAAAAACAAGCGCCAGCGACGCAGCCATGGTGAGAGTGAGCCGTGGGAATTTCATGTGAGAATGTGTTCGAGAGAGTGAGATTAGTTCAGGAGACGACTTCGGAATGTCTTCCCGCTGCCAGATTGTCGTTTCCGTTCCGTATTAAACGGCAGTTTTTGTTTTAAGACAAAACGACTGCTCCGCAGACTCTCGTCTCGCGCTCTCGACAGCAGCCGTCGCCTGTTGCACTACTTCGCCCATGAAGCCGCTCCTTTTCCTCACCATCGTCGCCGCAGCACACGCCGCCACGCCCGTCTCGGACATCAAAGTGCCGCCGGGATTTAAAGTGGAACTCCTCCGCGAAGCCGGGCAACGCGAGGGTTCGTGGATCTCCATGGCGCTCGATGCCGAAGGGCGCATCTACATTTCCCCGCAAGGCAGCATCCCGGAGAGCGGCTTGGCGAAGGACTCGAAATGGGGCGGGCTTTGGCGCTCCACCGTCGTGGAGGGAAAAGTCACCGCTTGGGAACGCGTCCCAGTCCCCGTGGGCGACAGCATGGGCATGCTCTGGGCGTTCGATTCCCTTTACGTCTCCGGCAACGGCCCGGAGGGACGCGGCATTTACCGCTGCAAAGACACCGACGGCGACAGCCTCCCCGACACCGCCGAGATGTGGAAAAAGGTCCCCGGCGGCTCCGGCGAACACGGCGCTCATGCCCTGATCCTGAGCCCCGACAAAAAGAACATCTACATCGTCCACGGCAACGCCACCGGGCTCATCGACGGCATCGCGCCCGACTCCCCGTATCG
>JAYSTZ010000277.1:0-9671 GCA_043719365.1 Verrucomicrobiaceae bacterium
ACGAGGACAAAGAGGCGCTCATCGCATTCCTCAAGACACTTTAATCCACCGCATCCCGAGCCCATGAATGCGACAGAAAAAGCCACCAAATTCGCGAAAGCCGAAGCGACCGCCGAAGAGCTCTTGAGCGGTGCTGCTCAGAAGGACGACTCGCTGTTCGACTTCATCATCGTAGGCTCGGGCGCGGGCGGCGGCCCCCTCGCCTGCCGCCTCGCTATTGCGGGAAAAAAAGTCCTCCTGATCGAGGCGGGTCAGGACCCAAAATCGGTCGGCGAGATCCACGATGCACCGGGCTACCACGCCGCTTCCACGGAGAACGATGAAATGAGCTGGCAATTCTCGGTCCGGCATTACACCGACTCGCAGAAGCAGGCTAACGATCACAAATACGAAAAGGATAAAGACCCCGACGGCACCGGCGGAATCTTCTACCCGCGCAGTTCCGGCATTGGCGGCTGCACTTCGCACCACGCGATGATCGTAGTCCGCCCAAATGACCGGGACTGGGAGCACATAGCCGACCTCACGAACGACGACTCGTGGCGCGCAAAAAACATGCAGCCGTATTTCGCCAAGTTCGAGAACTGCCTCTACGTGGATAAATACCGCGGTTTCTTCGCCAACATCCTCGGCTTTTTGAGCCGTGCGTTCTCGCGATTCGTCCGTTTCCTCAATCCGAAGGTCGTGCTGGATCAAGGCGGTCACGGCAAGAACGGATGGCAGCCCACAAGCCTCATTGCGCCGGAGCTCGTGAAGCGGATCATCAAGACCGATAATGAGTTCGCCACCGTGCTTCTCAAGTCCGCGTCGCAGGTCATAGAGGGAGGCGGGCGACTGAAAGCGTGGATCAAACGACACCTGGCCATCGCCGGGCTGGTTCGCTCGCTAGACCCCAACGATCTGGCCACACGCGCGGCAAGCCAGGATGGCGGGATTTTCCTCATCCCCACCGGAATTGGAGGCGAGGATACAAGGGACGAAAATGGCGACTCTCTCAAAGGCCGACGCGCGGGTGTCCGGGAGTTCATCATGAAGACGCAGGAAGCTCATCCGGACCGACTGGTCATCGCGAAGGGCGTGCATGTAAAGCGCGTCCTCTTTGACGATAGAACCGGGACTCCACGAGCAGTCGGTGTCGTCGGCGTAAAAGGCGATCACCTTTACAAAGCGAGCCCACTCCATCAGGCGGCAAGCGGCGAAGACATTCAGTTCTTCGTCCGCCACAAGAAGGTGATGGATGAGGAAAAACAGGAGCTGTTTTTGCGCGGGGATGGCGAGGTCATCCTGTGCGGAGGCTCATTCAATACACCCCAAATGCTAATGCTGAGCGGTATTGGCGATGAGGCGCAGCTAAAGAAACATGGCATTAAATCACGAGTGAATCTTCCGGGTGTCGGGCGAAACTTGCAGGACCGATACGAGGTGTGTGTTGTCAGTGAGATGAGGGAGGACTTGAAAACGCTGGATAGCGCGAGCTTCATTCCGGGAGATCCAAATGACAAAGGCCGCCAGGAGTGGATCGACAAAAAGGAAGGCCTCTACGCCACGAACGGCGGAGCCATCACGATTCTCAAGCGGTCCACCACTGCCGATGGGGATGAGCCGGACCTTTTCACGTTTGGAGCGCCGGCTGCATTTCGTGGCTATTATTGGAAGTATTCAAAGGAACTCTTCAGACCCGCGAAAGGTGCGGCGAACGATCAGCACAACCTCTGGACGTGGGTCATTCTAAAAGCCTACACGCGCAATGATGGCGGCACCGTGCAACTGCGCAGTGCCGATCCATTCGACACGCCCGCGATCAATTTCCGATCGTTCGACGAAGGGAAAACCGACCATTGGGAGAAGGATGTCGAAGCAATCGTCGAAGCAGTGGATGCGATGCGCGCAATCAACAGCGTGGCAGGATCACCTTTTGTCCGCGAACTGCAGCCGACCCAATTCCTCGCGGAGAAAAACGCGCAGCGGAAGGCAAACAACCAGCGAGAGTGGTCGCTGCGAGACTGGATCAAGAACGAGGCCTGGGGACACCACGCATGCGGGACGTGCCGGATGGGCAGCGATAAATGGAAGCAAAACGTCGCCGAACTCACGGACAAGCGTGCCGTGCTCGACAGCCATTTCCGCGTGCATGGTGTAAATGGCCTGCGTGTCGTGGATGCGTCCGTGTTCCCAAAGATCCCCGGCTACTTCATCCTCGCTGCAATATTCATGGTCAGCGAAAAGGCCGCTGAAACGATCCTTCTGGAAGAGTCCGATGTGAATTACCCCGATGAAGTTCGGAGGTTCGAAGAGGGTGCCATCCGCACACGGCGCAAAACAGCGATGGTCCCCGCTGATAACGCACTTCCAAACTCCCAGCCCGCTGCACCGGCTCCAAGCAAGCCTGCGAAGAGTGCAAGAAATCTCCAAAAGTCGGTACAAACAGCGGTTGAGGAGTCCGATGATACGTCTAAGAACGAGAATGCCCCGGAGGAGAAGCCGCTTGAGAACGTCGTCGGCCTCGCGTTTTCCGGCGGTGGCGTGCGCAGCGCCACATTCTCACTCGGAGTTCTCCAAGCGCTGGCGGAGAAAAACCTCCTGCGCCACATCGACTTTCTTTCCACCGTCTCGGGCGGCGGTTTCACGGGCAGCTTTCTGGGCCGACTCTTCACACGGAAGCGCGTCGCACAGGTCGCCGATCCTGTCGGCCGCGCGCAAGACATCCTTTGCCGGAACGGCAGCGGCCCGCTCCGCTGGCTGCGGACCCAGGCCAACTACCTTTTCGCAAGCGGAACTGACGACTGGCTAATCACTCTCGGCATTTTTTTCCGCAATCTCTTCACCGTTCATCTCGTCGTCGGCGCACTTCTTCTCACGCTTTTCGGCGTATTGGCCGGAGTCAGCAAGCTGGCACTGGTGCAAAAATTCCTCCCGGCCGCACCGGGTCTGCCGTCGTCGATTCCCATCACGCTATCTGTATGGTGGTGGGTGCCGGTCGCGATAATGGGGCTGGTCATCATCCCGATGAAGCTCGGCTATTGGCTCGCGCCGAAAAACCAGACTTACCGCTCTCATCCCCCTCATCCGCTCGCCGCCTGGATGGTCCTACTGGCAGGCACTTCAGCGGCGCTCGCAGCGCCGGGACACGGCAAGTCGGCAGGCGCTCTTTTGGTCGTGCTCGGGCTCGCCTGGGCCTGGCAGGAAACCGCAAGGCGTGGTTTGTCGGAAGCCGCTGAAAAGAACCGCCGCGCCGAAGGATCGGTGGTGCGCAACCGACTCAGCCGGGGCGTAGGGGAAGCACTCGTCATCTTCGCCGTGCTTCTCATCTTCGTAGTGCTCGACTCGGTGGCTGGCTCCATCGCGAGCAAGAGTAATCTACCCGCGATGATCACGACGTTGGCGGCGCTCTCGCCGGCGCTGCAATTGCTCCGTTCGTGGGCAGCCAAGGTTCTTCCCCAAGGAGACGGTCCACGTGCGTTCACGATCATGAAAATCACGGGGCTCGTCATCGCACTGGCTCTGGTCTTCTTGGTCGATGTCATCGCCCACGGTTTGTTCGCCATTGGCGACGCACGTTGTGCGTGGTCCTGTATCGTGATCGCGCTCCTTTTCTCCGCTGCATTGGGCAGAGCCTTCGACCTCCTGAACCTCACGTCCCTCCACGCCACCTACGCAGCCCGCCTCACGCGCACGTTCCTTGGCGCATCGAATGCCGCTCGCTCGGCAGGAGCCGACAACATCGCAGCGGACGTATCCATCTCCGATCCGAATGACGATGTTGCGCATCACAATTACCGACCCGAGCAGTACGGCGGACCATTGCACCTTATTTCCGTATGCGTGAATGAGACTGTGGACCACGCATCGCAGCGCGAAATTCGCGAGAGCAAAGGGCTGTTGATGACTGTGGGTTCGTTCGGCGTCAGCGTCGGCAGGCGTTACTTCGCCCAGTGGACTCGCCGCAATATCAAGATCCCCTGCTGGCTGCGGTTTCGCCGATGGCTCGAAGGCCGCGATGGCGACGACGGCACCGACGCCGCACGTCCCGCGCTGAAAGCCATTCCATTGAACTCCGACCCGAATACGTTCCATCCGCTCGGGCGGCGGGACGACTGCCCCGCCGTGGTGCAGAACCTTTCCCTCGGTGAATGGACCGCAGTCTCCGGCGCAGCCTTCTCCACGGGGCGCGGGCGCGCGTCAAATCCGTTGTCCGCGCTCTTTATGGGCCTCGTCAATCTGAGGCTCGGATTTTGGTGGGACTCCGGCATCCGCGCCACGGAGCGACCCGGACGGTTTCCCGCCAATGCCTGGCGGCGGATCAAGGAACTACCCGGAAATCTCTTCCGTGCGCACCAGTTACTACTATCGGAATGGCGCGCGCGGTTCGACGGCCCATCGAAGGAATTCTGGAATCTCACCGACGGTGGACACATGGACAACAGCGCCGTTTATGAACTCATACGCCGCACCGTTCCATTCATCATCTGCACCGACGCCACCCGCGATCTAGACTACTCATTCGAGGACGTCGCCACACTTGTGCGCACCGTGCGAGTGGACTTTGGCGCGGAGATCACATGGCAGTCTCATCCTACAAACTCTAAGATCCCTGACTGGATCAAGCAGTGGATCAATTTCGCTCACGTCGGGACGCTCGATGATCTGAAAGGAAATAAGACCCATGGCCGAACAGGCAGCAAGTACGCCGCAATCGCGCTCATTACCTACGCAGATCAGCAGCAGGGCTGGCTGCTGCTTATCAAGGCCAGTCTCATCGGGTCCGAACCACTCGACGTCACGCAATACGCGTCTGGCAACAAGGATTTCCCGCAGGATTCCACCGGCGACCAGATCTACGACGACGCGCAGTGGGAGAGCTACCGACAGCTTGGATTCACCGCTGCGAATGCCGTTCTCAATCACCCTCGATAGACACCGAACCAATTCACTCAATGAAACATCCTCGCATATTTATCCGCGCAACGTTCCTCATCGTCGTTGCGATGTGCTTCACTGCATCCGCCTCGGACCACGCTGATCCGATGAGCTTGAACTCCTTCAAGCCGCAGTCCGATCCAGTCGCAAACATTACCGACTTGCATGCATTCCTCGTGGATAAGGACGGCAAACCGATTCTTGAACAGGAAAAGATCAAAGACGCGGACCAGCTCATCATCAGCCTCTGCGTCCGGCGGCGGCTTCTCCCGGACCAGATCGCAGGTATCGGGAAGGATGTCCCGAAATACTCCTTCCGCGTACACCTCGACTTGAACCCCGATGTTCGATTCTTCGACCCGGCGCTGACCCCGGACGGGAGGAATTATCAGGAAGCCCTTGCGGATAACGCAGCGCGCGGAGCACTCGTCTCACAGCATCAGGCCGATGAATCCATGCAGCGGCTCTATGGCGGCATACTCACGAATCCTCAAGCGATCGCCGAAGAAGCGCTGCTTAATTTTCACCTGACCTTCTCTGCGGACGGCGAGAACTCCGAAGCCACGATGGACGCTCCTGACATCGAGGGCATCCCGGGCGAAGTCAACGTCGTGCGGGAAAGTCGTCGGGCTCTCGACGGCACCCGTGATGTCAGCACCGCAAAGCCATGGAAGCCCGGCGCGATAAACGTCCAATCGGGCGTCTTCGATGATCCATTCATTTTCCCGCGCTTTTTCCGCAGCAATGTCATCGGGATCGTCACCAGCATCCCGCTTAAATCCATCCGCAGACCAAACGGCAAATCCGCCAGCGAAGGCCCCATCCTGGTTTGGGGCACGACGCACACGGCCGATGGGAAACAGAGCGATCACGTAGGACGCTCGCTTCGCACGCAATTGCCGCGCTTCGGATACCTCAACGAACTCCATCCCTCCAAGCACGTCGCAGAAATCACACGCGTGCACGCCTCGCCCACTCTGTTCGAGAACGCCCTCTCTACTTTCCTTGCCCCGCTCGAAGCCCACCGCCACTACGACGGCGCGCCGGACGTGATGATTTACGATCTACGCAAGCCCGCGAAGTTCCCGAATGGCCGCTGGCTGGAGGATGATGTCGCCAAAACCTTGGCTGATGCGGGCGAGACTCTCCTAGTGGAACTCTCATACGCCGAGTCGCGCCAGTTTCCACGCGCCGAAACAAACGACAAGCCGTTCCGAAAGGACTTCCCCTACCTCGCGTCACGCTGGACCATGAGCGAAACCATGCAGCACAGCGCTCCTGGAACGACGTTCGAGGGGGGATTCAAAGTGCCCAACGCTCCCGATGCAGCGGCAATCGGCCTGCCTACGTTCGTGCCCGAGGTTTGGCGCAGCCTGTGGATCGGCCTTTCGCTCGGACTGGCTCTATTCGGCGTGCTGGCTTGCCTTGCAGTGCGTGGTCCGTTTAAGCGATGCATCGTCATCGTCATCACGGTCGTCGGACTCATGATGCTTTGCCCCATTCAGGCTCCACAGCTCCCCCGCACGGATAAAGGGTTCGCGGCGCAGCCTCAGAACAAGATCATCCTCGCTCTGCTGGGCGCCGGGCTGACTGGAGCACTCGGCCTTTTGGCCCTTTACGCACTGGGCATCCGGCGCGGCATCGTCGTCGCTGCGCGCGAAGCCGCACTGCCGCTCGGGGAACAAGGCGAGGTTCTCGAAGACCGCCAATATACGGGCTCCACCTTCCGTGAAGTGAGCGACGCCGTTCTGGACGAGCCCTACTACGGAAGCACATGGGGCGAATCGAATCAGAAACCGCTCCCGGTTTACTCGACGACATTTGGCGATGTCGGCGAGGGTATATTCTCACTGTCGAAGCGCTTCCTTTTCAAAGACGCCGCAGCGCGGACGCTCGCAAGTCACGCCGACCTCCGATGGGGTGGGCCGGAGAGGAAAGGTGTCAAACGAATCCTCCATCCGAACGGCGTTTGCCTTACGGGCATCTGGCGGATCTCCGAGGCCAGCGAGTTCACCGGCTACTTCGCAAATGGAAGCGTGGGCCTAGTCGTTGCGCGCTACTCCACGGGTCTTGCCGTCCGCCGGGGCGAGGTGCGCACCCTCTCGATGGTCGGCAAACTTTACCCGACGCTGAATCCCGACGAGAAAATCCGAACAGCGAGCTTCATCACTCAGGAAGAACTCGGCGGCAGCTACACAGCCAGCATTCACGACGCGCTCCTCCGCAACGCACCGGATGTCACTCCGCTGCGCCGTGGCCTCGGGCTTGGCACGCTCTTCCTCACAGTCTTCGCGTTCCTCCGCGTGGACCGCCGCTTCACCATCCGCCAGCTCTACGAAGTCGCGGAACTCAACAAACCTGCCGACACTGCAACGTGTTGCCCGGAATTCATGCAGCTCAAAGTCATCAGCCCAAAGATCGACGGGGAAGACGGAACTGCGGACTTCCGGGACGATGTACTCGCGCAACTCTATGATCGGGGAAAGCAGGCAAAACAGCGCGACCTCGTCTTTGAAATCCAAGTGTCAAACAAGGGCGAAGTGCGCGGTTTGCTGAACAAGACGATTGTCGGAGCGGACTGGAAGCCGATCGGCACCATCACATTTGACAAGGCGGCGGCGTCCTACAACGGAGATTTTGTCATCCACTTTCACCACCCGAAATGGAGAGCCGATCGGAACAATCCAACCACCGTGACCGGTCCCGGAAAGCTCGCGGGGGTGATCAATTGGGTGGCCGGAAAATTCACCACGCTCGCCGGCATCTTCGCGAAGGAGCGCTAAGCGAGCCCGCCACGCACACGCAGCGCAAAACAGAGCAAATCACCTACGCCCGACGAACACTAACCACTAATCCGACAGACGCACGCACATGCCATCACTCAAACCACAAGTCCTCAAAATGCTGCGGGAACTCCCGAGCGGTCCCGCAAATTTCTACCTCGATTCGCTCCTCGATCCCGATCTGGTCTTTAACAATCTGCCGGCGAGGGCCAAAGCGCACCTCACGCAGATGTCGAATCCGAAGTCGTTTCGACAACACATCAAGGCCAAGCCCAAGCCGTTTGTCGGCGTCGCCGAGGGCGATTCTTGGTTTGACTACCTTCCCGCGTATTTCGATTTGGATCTTTTCAATGGCGATTTACTCGGCGAGCTCAATGACGACGATCACTTCCACGTCTTCAAAGTGGCAAAAGCCGGAGACACCCTGGATAACATGGTCTTCGGCCCCAACAACACCGGCCAGCAACTGCGCAAGACACTGACCGCAATCGAGGCCAACGACGCACGCTTCTTCCTTTTCTCGGGCGGCGGCAATGACGTGGCCGGGCCCGAGTTGGAGCGATTTCTTTTTTCCGCCGCGAGCGCTCCCGACCCGAGCCTCCCGATTCGCAAGGACGTGGTGGAAGCGGTCCTGGGAAAGGCGTTCACGGACACCTTCAATCATCTCATCGACGAGGCCCGTCGAGTGTCGCCGAACATTGCGATCTTTCTGCATGGCTACGACTTCGCGGTGCCGGACGGACGGGCGGTCATCAATATCCCGTTTGGCTTCCATTTTGTCGGCCCGTGGTTGAAGCCTGCGTTTGTGAATAAAGGAATCACCGACGTAGCTGTGCAGCAGCGGGTGATCGACTTCCTCATCGACCGGCTCAATAAAACGATCGCTTCCGTAGCGAAAAAGCGGGCCTCGGATAACGTCCATTACATCGACGTGCGAGGAACGCTCACCAAGAGCAAGCCGGGCTACCGGAAAGACTGGGCCAACGAACTTCACCCAACCGGAAGAGGCTGGAAGAAGGTCGCCAACCTATTCACAAAAGAAATTCTCGCTGTGCTCCAGCCGTGAAACAAAGCGTGGGTGCCAAGCTCACTTCGCGGTTTCTTTTGCGGCGGAGAAAGCGTCCCAGCGCTTCTGCCATTCGGCAGCAGGGGTTTCCGTGGCACCGTCGGTGATGACGAGGCGGTAGCGTAGATTGAGCGGCGCTTCGGGCTTCACTTCGGCTTTGCTGAATGCTCCGAAGCGGCCATAGGCGCGGGTGGAGTATTGGAGCGGAACGGGGTTTTTCGGGTCATTGAAATGGCCGACGGCGTAGCGCTTGTCTCCAATCAGGAATGAGCACACGATCCAGTTGGCATTCTCATGCACATCGGTGGATGCACCCTTCGCGTTGAGTAGCGATTTAACCCCGTCCGGCAGCGTGTATTTCGTATCCTTCGCAGTCTTCTGCACTTCCTCGGCCGCGCGGAAATGGAACCCGGCATGCTGCACATCCCCGTCGAGTTTCACGGGGCCGCTGGGGGCTTCCAGTTTGAAATCGAAATCGAGCTGCAGCGCGCCGTCCGCGAGCTTTGTGGCTTTCACCTTCTGGGTTTCCTGAATGACCACCCTGCCCTCCGGCGTCGGCCAGTCAGTGACACTTACGAGTGTATCGCCCTTGCTGGATTCGAGATACTTCGTGTGCTTGCGCTCCACGTTTTTACAGTGCCAGAAATCGTAGGATTTTCCGTCAAACGTGACCTTGTTCCAGCCGATGAATGCACCGCGGTGATGCGTGAATTGACCGCCGGGGCCTTTTGTAATCGGTTTCGTTCCTGCGAAATCAAAGACATGGAGGAAGGGCTTGTACGTTTCTTCGCGGCGGGCCGGGTCCCATGCATTCATGTGCCGGAGGACGGTCTTGCCGCTCAGCAGCACGTCGCGAAAGCCATCACCGTCAACCTGCGTCCAAGGATCCTTCGCCTCCTGTGAAA